>NZ_ATXJ01000002.1 GCF_000421625.1 Thermus islandicus DSM 21543
GGTTACGGGTGTGGAGATGCACCGGAAGACGTTGCAGGAGGGGATAGCTGGGGACAATGTGGGGGTGTTGTTGCGGGGTGTAAGCCGGGAGGAGGTGGAGCGGGGGCAGGTGTTGGCGAAGCCTGGGACGATTACGCCGCACACGAAGTTTGAGGCTTCGGTGTATGTGTTGAGGAAGGAGGAGGGGGGTCGGCACACGGGTTTTTTCACGGGGTACCGGCCGCAGTTTTACTTTCGGACGACGGATGTGACGGGGGTGGTGGAGCTGCCCCAGGGGGTGGAGATGGTGATGCCTGGGGACAATGTGACGTTTACGGTGGAGCTCATCAAGCCGGTGGCGTTGGAGGAGGGTTTGCGTTTTGCCATCCGGGAGGGTGGGCGGACCGTGGGCGCCGGGGTGGTCACCAAGATCCTGGAGTGAGGTGAGGGATGCCCAAGATCCGCATCAAGCTCCGGGGCTTTGACCACAAGACCCTGGACGCCTCGGCCCAGAAGATCGTGGAGGCCGCGAGGCGCTCCGGGGCTCAGGTGTCGGGCCCCGTCCCCCTGCCCACCCGGGTGCGCCGCTTCACCGTGATCCGGGGGCCCTTCAAGCACAAGGACTCCCGGGAGCACTTTGAGCTCCGCACCCACCACCGCCTGGTGGACATCCTGAACCCCAACCGCAAGACCATCGAAAGCCTCATGAACCTGGACCTGCCCACCGGCGTGGAGATTGAGATCAAGACCCTAGGAGGTGGCAAGTGAAGGGGATCCTGGGCCTGAAGGTGGGGATGACCCGGATCTACAGGGAGGACCGGGCCGTTCCCGTCACGGTGATCCTGGCCGGCCCTTGCCCCGTGGTCCAGCGCCGCACCCCGGAAAAGGACGGCTACCTGGCGGTCCAGCTGGGCTTCCTCCCCCAGAACCCCAAGCGGGTGAACCGTCCCCTTAAGGGCCACTTTGCCAAGGCCGGGGTCCAGCCGGTTCGCGTCCTCAAGGAGGTCCGCGGCTTTAACCCCGAGTCCGACGTGGTGACCGTGGAAATCTTCCAGCCGGGCGAAAGGGTAGACGTCACCGGCACCTCCAAGGGGCGGGGCACCGCAGGGGTCATGAAGCGCTGGAACTTCGCGGGCGGTCCCGACTCCCACGGGGCCCACAAGATCCACCGCCACCCGGGCTCCATCGGCAACCGCAAGACCCCGGGCCGGGTCTACAAGGGCAAGCGTATGGCGGGCCGCTACGGAGCGGAGCGCGTGACCGTGGTGAACCTCGAGGTGGTGGACGTGATCCCCGAGGAGAACCTCCTTCTGCTGAAGGGCGCCGTGCCAGGGCCCAACGGCGGCCTCGTGCTGGTGCGCCAGGCCAAGAAGGGGGCCAAGTGAGGGAGGCCGAGGTGGAAGCCATGTACCGCATTCCCGTGTTCTCCTCTTCCGGCAAGCGGGAGCTTGCCGTGGACCTGCCCCAGGAGGTGAACCCCCACCTCCTCTGGGAGGTGGTGCGCTGGCAGCTGGCCAAGAGGCGCCAGGGCACCGCCAGCACCAAGACCCGGGGCGAGGTGGCCTACTCCAGCCGCAAGATCTACCCACAGAAGCACACGGGCCGGGCCCGCCACGGGGATATCGGGGCCCCCATCTTCGTGGGCGGGGGGACGGTCTTTGGCCCCAAGCCCCGGGACTACGGCTACACCCTGCCCAAGAAGGTGCGGAAGGCAGGCCTCGCCATGGCCGTGGCCGACCGGGCCAGGGAGGGCAAGCTCCTCTTGGTGGAGGAGTTTTCCGGGGTCAAGGGCCGGACCAAGGAGTTCCTGGCCTGGGCTGGAGGGGTCGGGCTGGACGGGTCGGAGACGGTGCTCCTGGTGACCGAGGACCCCCTGGTGCGGCGGGCTGCCCGCAACCTTCCCTGGGTGGTCCCCCTGGCTCCGGAGGGGCTCAACGTCTACGATATCCTGCGCACCGCCCGCTTGGTGATGGACCTGAAGGCCTGGGAGGCCTTCCAAAGCCGCATAGGGGGTGAGGCATGAAGACGGCCTACGACGTCCTCCTGGCCCCGGTGCTTTCGGAGAAGGCGTACGCGGGCTTTGCCCAGGGCAAGTACACCTTTTGGGTTCACCCCAGGGCCACCAAGACCGAGATCAAAAACGCCGTGGAGGAGGCCTTTAAGGTCAAGGTGGTGGGGGTGAACACCCTTAAGGTCCGGGGGAAGAAGAAGCGCCTAGGCCGCTACTTGGGCAGGCGCCCCGACCGCAAGAAGGCCATCGTCCAGGTGGCCGCCGGGCAGAGGATTGAGGCCCTCGAGGGCCTCGTCTAGACCCCGCCGGGAGGGGAGCCCGGCCCCGATCCGGCAAGGGAGGAGAGATGGCTCTGAAGAAGTTCAAACCCTACACCCCAAGCCGCCGCTTCATGACGGTGGCCGACTTTTCCGAGATCACCAAGACCGAACCGGAGAAGTCCCTGGTCAAGCCGCTGAAGAAGACGGGGGGGCGCAACAACCAGGGCCGCATCACCGTGCGCTTCCGCGGGGGCGGCCACAAGCGCCTCTACCGCATCCTGGACTTCAAGCGCTGGGACAAGGCGGGTATCCCTGCCAAGGTGGCGGCCATAGAGTACGACCCCAACCGCTCGGCCCGCATCGCCCTCCTCCACTACGTGGACGGGGAGAAGCGGTACATCATCGCCCCCGATGGCCTGCAGGTGGGCCAGCAGGTGGTGGCGGGGCCGGACGCGCCCATCCAAGTGGGCAACGCCCTCCCCTTACGCTTCATCCCCGTGGGCACCGTGGTCCACGCCGTGGAGTTGGAGCCCAAGAAGGGGGCCAAGCTGGCCCGCTCCGCCGGCACCAGCGCCCAGATCCAGGGACGGGAGGGGGACTACGTGATCCTGCGCCTGCCCTCGGGGGAGCTCAGGAAGGTGCACGGGGAGTGCTACGCCGCCATCGGGTCCGTGGGCAACGCCGACCACAAGAACATCGTCCTGGGCAAGGCAGGCCGCACCCGCTGGCTCGGCCGGAAGCCCCACGTGCGCGGGGCCGCCATGAACCCGGTGGACCACCCCCACGGCGGTGGGGAGGGCCGGGCGCCCCGGGGTCGCCCCCCCGCCTCCCCCTGGGGTTGGCAGACCAAGGGGCTCAAGACCAGGAAGCGGCGTAAGCCCTCCAGCCGCTTCATCCTCGCCCGGCGCAAGAAGTGAGGTGAGCCATGCCGCGTAGCTTGAAGAAGGGCGTTTTCGTAGACGACCACCTCCTGGAAAAGGTGCTGGAGCTGAACGCCAAGGGGGAGAAGCGGCTCATCAAGACCTGGAGCCGCCGCTCCACCATCGTGCCGGAAATGGTGGGCCACACCATCGCGGTCTACAACGGCAAGCAGCACGTGCCCGTCTACATCACCGAGAACATGGTGGGCCACAAGCTCGGCGAGTTCGCCCCTACCCGCACCTACCGGGGGCACGGCAAAGAGGCCAAGGCCACCAAGAAGAAGTAGCCATGGAAGCGAAAGCCATTGCCCGTTACGTGCGCATCGCCCCCAGAAAGGCCCGCCTGGTGGTGGACCTGATCCGGGGGAAGAGCCTCGAGGAGGCCCGTGCCATCCTGCGCTACACCCCCAAGCGGGCGGCCTACCACGTGGCCAAGGTGCTGGAGTCCGCTGCCGCCAACGCGGTGAACAACCACGACCTCCTGGAGGAGAGGCTTTACGTAAAGGCCGCCTTCGTGGACGAGGGGCCTGCCCTCAAGCGGGTCCTCCCCAGGGCCCGGGGCCGGGCGGACATCATGAAGAAGAAGACCAGCCACATCACGGTGATCTTGGGGGAGAAACATGGGAAATAAGATCCACCCCATCGGGTTTCGGCTCGGCATCACCCGGGACTGGGAGTCCCGCTGGTATGCGGGCAAGAAGCAGTACCGCCACCTCCTTTGGGAAGACCTCCAGATTCGGGAGTACCTCACGCGGGAGCTCTACCCCGCGGGGCTTGCCCGCATTGACGTGGAGCGTGCCGCCGACAACGTGGTGGTGAGCGTCCACGTGGCCAAGCCCGGCGTGGTCATCGGCCGGGGTGGGGAGAAGATCAAGGTGCTGCGGGAGGCCCTGTCCAAGATGACCGGCAAGAACGTGGCCCTAAACGTCCAGGAGATCCAGAACCCCAACCTCTCGGCTCCCCTGGTAGCCCAGCGGGTGGCGGAGCAGATAGAGCGCCGCTTCGCCGTGCGCCGGGCCATCAAGCAGGCGGTCCAGCGGGTGATGGAGGCCGGGGCCAAGGGGGCCAAGGTGATCGTCTCCGGGCGGATCGGGGGGGCGGAGCAGGCCCGTACGGAGTGGGCCGCGGAGGGGCGGGTGCCGCTCCAGACCCTGCGTGCTAACATAGACTATGGCTTCGCCCTGGCCCAGACCACGTACGGGGTGCTCGGGGTGAAGGCGTACATCTTCCTGGGCGAGGTGATCGGCGGCCAGAGGGCCAAGGGGCGCCTCGAGGCGCCCAAAGCGGAGGAGCGGCCGCGCCGCCGTCGCCCTGCCGTGCGCGTCAAGAAGGAGGAATAGGCCATGCTGATGCCTAGGCGCATGAAGTACCGGAAGCAGCAGCGCGGCCGCCTCAAGGGGGCGACCAAGGGGGGCGACTACGTGGCCTTTGGCGACTTCGGCCTGGTGGCCCTGGAGCCCGCCTGGATCACCGCTCAGCAGATTGAGGCCGCCCGTGTGGCCATGGTCCGCCACTTCCGCCGCGGGGGGAAGATCTTCATCCGCATCTTCCCCGACAAGCCCTACACCAAGAAGCCCCTGGAGGTGCGCATGGGTAAGGGGAAGGGCAACGTGGAGGGGTATGTGGCCGTGGTGAAGCCGGGCCGGGTGATGTTTGAGGTGGCGGGGGTTACGGAGGAGCAGGCCCTCGAGGCGCTCAGGATCGCAGGCCACAAGCTCCCCATCAAGACCAAGGTCGTGCGGAGGGACGCCTACGATGAAGCGCAGTGAGATCCGCAAGGAGCTGGAGGAGGCCCGCAAGCTCTCCCCCGTGGAGCTGGAGAAGCTCATTCAGAGGAAGAAGCGGGAGCTCATGGAGCTCCGCTTCCAGGCCGCCATCGGCCAGCTTTCCCAGAACCACAGGGTCCGGGAGACGCGGCGCACCATCGCCCGTCTCCTCACGGTCTGGAACGAGAAGAGGAGGCAGAATGCCTAAGAAGGTGCTGACCGGGGTGGTGGTGAGCGACAAGATGCAGAAGACCGTCACGGTCCTGGTGGAGCGCCAGTTTCCCCACCCCCTCTACGGCAAGGTGATCAAACGCTCCAAGAAATACCTGGCCCATGACCCTGAGGAGCAGTACAAGGTGGGGGACGTGGTGGAGATCGTGGAGTCCCGCCCCATCTCCAGGCGCAAGCGCTTTAGGGTCCTGCGCCTGGTGGAGAGCGGGCGCCTAGACCTGGTGGAGAAGTACCTGGTGCGCCGCCAGAACTACGAGAGCCTTTCCAAGCGGGGAGGTAAGGCATGATCCAGCCCCAGACCTACCTGGAGGTGGCGGACAACACCGGGGCCCGCAAGATCATGTGCATCCGGGTCTTGAAGGGCTCCAACGCCAAGTACGCCACCGTGGGGGACATCATCGTGGCCAGCGTCAAGGAGGCCATTCCCCGCGGGGCCGTGAAGGAAGGGGACGTGGTCAAGGCGGTGGTGGTGCGCACCAAGAAGGAGGTCAAGCGCCCCGACGGCTCCGCCATCCGCTTTGACGACAACGCTGCGGTGATCATCACCAACCAGCTGGAACCCCGCGGCACCCGCGTCTTTGGCCCGGTGGCCCGCGAGCTCCGCGAGAAGGGCTTCATGAAGATCGTCTCCTTGGCCCCGGAGGTGCTGTGATGCAGCCCAAGGTGCACGTAAGGAAGGGGGATACCGTTTGGGTGGCCTCCGGCAAGTACAAGGGCCGGGTGGGCAAGGTCAAGGCCGTCTTGCCCAGGAAGCAGGCCGTGATCGTGGAGGGGATCAACCTCGTGAAGAAGGCGGTGCGCCCGAGCCCCAAGCACCCCCAGGGCGGTTTCGTGGAGCAGGAGGCCCCCCTCCACGCCTCCAAGGTGCGGCCCGTCTGTCCCGCTTGCGGGAAGCCCACCCGGGTGCGCAAGAAGTTCCTGGAGGATGGGCGCAAGATCCGGGCCTGCGCCAAGTGCGGCGGTTCCTTGGACAGGGAGGAGTAAGATGCCCCTAGAGGTTGCGCTGAAGAGGAAGTACCACGAGGAAGTGCGGCCCGAGCTCATCCGCCGCTTCGGCTATCAGAACGTCTGGGAGGTGCCGAGGCTTTCCAAGGTGGTCATCAACCAGGGCCTGGGCGAGGCCAAGGAGGATGCCCGGATCCTGGAGAAGGCGGCCCAGGAGCTGGCCCTCATCACCGGGCAGCGGCCCGCGGTCACCCGGGCCAAGAAGTCCATCTCCAACTTCAAGCTCCGTAAGGGTATGCCCATCGGCCTTCGGGTCACCCTCCGCGGCGACCGCATGTGGATCTTTTTGGAGAAGCTCCTCTCCGTGGCCCTGCCCCGGATCCGCGATTTCCGCGGGCTCAACCCCAACAGCTTTGACGGCCGGGGCAACTACAACCTGGGCTTGAGGGAGCAGCTCATCTTCCCCGAGATCACCTACGATCTGGTGGACGCCATGCGGGGCATGGACATCGCCGTGGTGACCACCGCCAGGACCGACGAGGAGGCCAGGGCCCTCTTGGAGCTTTTGGGCTTCCCCTTCCGCAAGTGAGGCGAGCATGGCGAGGAAAGCGCTGATTGAGAAGGCCAAGCGGACCCCCAAGTTCAAGGTGCGGGCCTATACCCGTTGCGTGCGTTGCGGGAGGGCCAGGAGCGTTTACCGGTACTTTGGCCTCTGCCGGATCTGCCTGCGGGAGCTGGCTCATAAGGGGCAGCTTCCCGGGTTGAAGAAGGCCAGCTGGTAGGCCGTGGCCGGTCGGGGGGATTCCCTCGAGACCGCATGGTTCGGGAAGAGGTAAAAGGAGAGGGGAAATGTTGACGGATCCCATTGCCGACATGCTGACCCGGATTCGGAACGCCACCCGGGTCTACAAGGAGAGCACCGAGGTGCCCGCCTCCCGCTTTAAGGAGGAGATCCTTAAGATCTTGGCGCGGGAGGGGTTCATCAAGGGGTACGAGCGGGTGGAGGTGAACGGCAAGCCCTACCTGCGCGTTCACCTGAAGTACGGGCCCCGGCGCCAGGGGTTGGACCCCCGCCCCGAGCAGGTCATCCACCACATCCGCCGCATCAGCCGGCCGGGGCGGCGGGTGTACGTGGGGGTTCGGGAGATCCCCCGCGTCCGCCGGGGGCTCGGGATCGCCATCCTGTCCACGCCCAAGGGCGTTCTCACCGACCGCGAGGCCAGGAGGCTCGGCGTGGGCGGGGAGCTTATCTGCGAGGTGTGGTGATGTCTAGGATCGGCAGGCTTCCCATTTCCCTTCCCCGGGGCGTCCAGGTAGAGGTCGCTCCCGGGCGGGTGAGGGTGAAAGGTCCCAAGGGCGAGCTGGAGGTGCCCGTTTCCCCGGAGCTCCAGGTGGTGGCCGAGGGAGGGGCGGTGCGGGTGGAGCGCCCCTCTGACGAGCGCCGCCACAAGAGCCTCCACGGCCTGACCCGCACCCTGATCGCCAACGCCGTCCGGGGCGTGTCCGAGGGGTACGTGAAGGAGCTCCTCATCAAGGGCATCGGCTACCGGGCGCGGCTCGTGGGGCGTGCCCTCGAGCTCACCGTGGGCTTTAGCCACCCTGTGGTGGTGGAACCCCCGGAGGGGATCGTCTTTGAGGTGCCCGAGCCCACCCGGATCCGCGTTCTGGGCATTGACAAGCAGAAGGTGGGCCAGGTGGCTGCGGACCTCCGCGCCATCAAGAAGCCCAGCGCCTACCACGAAAAGGGCATCTACTACGCAGGCGAACCCGTCCGCCTCAAGCCCGGCAAGGCCGGGGCCAAGAAGTAGGGGGAAGCATGGCACGGCTGACCGCTTACGAGCGCCGCAAGTTCCGGGTGCGCAACCGCGTGAAGCGCGCGGGCCGGCTCCGCCTTTCCGTGTTCCGGAGCCTTAACCACATCTACGCCCAGATCATTGACGACGAGAAGGGCCAGACCCTGGTGGCCGAGTCCAGCCTGGCCCTGAAGCTCAAGGGCAACAAGACGGAGGTGGCCCGCAAGGTGGGCCTGGCCTTGGCGGAGAAGGCCAAGGCCTTGGGGATCACGAAGGTGGCCTTTGACCGCGGCCCCTACAAGTACCATGGCCGGGTGAAGGCCTTGGCGGAGGGGGCCCGGGAGGGGGGCCTGGAGTTCTAGGGGAGGAACCATGCCCGAGACCGACTTTGAGGAGAGGATGATCCTGGTCCGGCGCACCGCCCGGATGCAGGCGGGTGGCCGCCGTTTCCGCTTTGGCGCCCTGGTGGTGGTGGGGGACCGGCAAGGCCGGGTGGGCTTGGGCCTGGGCAAGGCGCCCGAGGTGCCCCTGGCCGTGCAGAAGGCGGGGTACTACGCCCGGCGCAACATGGTGGAGGTGCCCCTCCAGAACGGCACCATCCCCCACGAGATCGTGGTAGAGTACGGGGCCTCCAAGATTCTCCTAAAGCCCGCCTCCCCCGGCACCGGCGTCATCGCCGGAGCGGTGCCCCGGGCCATTTTGGAGCTTGCGGGGATCACGGACATCCTCACCAAGGAGCTGGGAAGCCGCAACCCCATCAACATCGCCTACGCCACCATGGAGGCCCTGCGGCAACTTAGGACCAAGGAGGACGTGGAGCGCCTCCGGAAGGCGGGGGAGGAGTGATGCCAAGGCTCAAGGTGAAGCTGGTGAAGAGCCCCATCGGCTACCCTAAGGACCAGAAGGCCGCCCTGAAGGCCTTGGGGCTCACAAGGCTCCATCGGGAGAAGGTGCTCGAGGACACGCCGGCCATCCGCGGCAACCTCCGCAAGGTGGCCCACCTTGTCCAGGTGGAGGTGGGGGAATGAAGCTTTCCGAACTGAAGCCCAACCCTGGGGCTAACCGCAAGCGCAAGCGGGTGGGCCGGGGGCCCGGCTCCGGCCACGGCAAGACGGCCACCCGGGGGCACAAGGGCCAGAAGTCCCGCTCCGGAGGGGTCAAGGATCCCCGCCGCTTTGAGGGGGGGCGGTCCACCACCCTCATGCGCCTGCCCAAGCGGGGCATGCAGGGCCAGGTGCCCGGGGAGATCCGGCGCCCCCGGTACCAGGGGGTGAACCTGAAGGACCTCGCCCGCTTTGAGGGGGAGGTGAACCCCGAGGTCCTGGTGCAGGCCGGCCTCCTCAAGAAGGGGTACCGCCTCAAGGTGCTGGGGGAGGGTGAGGCCAAACCCCTCAGGGTGGTAGCCCATGCCTTTTCCAAGAGCGCCCTGGAGAAGCTGAAGGCAGCGGGCGGCGAAGCCGTCCTCCTGGAGGCTTAGGATGCTTAAGGCCTTCCGGAGCGCCCTCCAAATCCCAGAGCTGCGCCAGCGCCTCCTCTTCACCCTCCTCATGCTGGCCGCCTACCGCCTGGGGGCCTTCATCCCCACCCCCGGGGTGGACCTGGAAAAGATTCAGGAGTTCCTGCGCACCACCCAGGGAGGGGTCTTCGGGATCATCAACCTCTTCTCTGGGGGCAACTTTGAGCGCTTCTCCATCTTTGCCCTGGGGATCATGCCTTACATCACCGCAGCTATCGTCATGCAGCTTTTGGTGACGGTGGTGCCCGCGCTGGAGAAGCTCTCCAAGGAGGGAGAGGAGGGCCGCCGCATCATCAACCAGTACACCCGCATCGGCGGCATCGCTCTGGGGGCCTTCCAGGGCTTCTTTCTGGCCACGGCCTTCCTGGGGGCCGAGGGGGGGCGGTTCCTCCTCCCTGGCTGGTCCCCGGGCCCCTTCTTCTGGCTGGTGGTGGTGGTTACCCAGGTGGCGGGGATCGCCCTCCTCCTGTGGATGGCGGAGCGCATCACCGAGTACGGCATGGGCAACGGCACCAGCATGATCATCTTCGCGGGGATCGTGGTCAACTGGTTGCCCCAGCTTTTGCGCACCGCAGGCCTCATCCGCACCGGGGAGGTGAACCTGGTGGCCTTCCTCTTCTTCCTGGCCTTTATCGTACTGGCCTTTGCGGGCATGGCCGCGGTGCAACAGGCCGAGCGCCGGATCCCCGTACAGTACGCCCGCAAGGTGGTGGGCCGGAGGGTCTACGGGGGACAGGCCACCTACATCCCCATCAAGCTGAACGCCGCGGGGGTGATCCCCATCGTGTTTGCCGCGGCCATCCTCCAGATTCCCATCTTCCTCGCCGCCCCCTTCCAGGGCAATCCCGTCCTCCAGGTCATCGCCAACTTCTTCAACCCCACTCGCTTTCCCGGCCTCCTCATAGAGGTGGTGCTCATCGTCCTCTTCACCTACGTGTACACGGCGGTGCAGTTTGACCCCAAGCGCATCGCCGAGTCCTTGCGGGAGTACGGGGGCTTCATCCCCGGCATCCGCCCGGGAGAGCCCACGGTGAAGTTCCTAGAGCACATCGTCTCCCGCCTCACCCTCTGGGGCGCCTTGTTCCTAGGCCTGGTGGCCCTGCTTCCCCAGATCATCCAGAACGTCACCGGGATTCACAGCATCTCCTTCTCGGGCATCGGCCTCCTCATCGTGGTGGGGGTGGCCCTGGACACCCTCAGGCAGATAGAGAGCCAGCTGATGCTCAGGAACTACGAGGGCTTTCTCTCCAAGGGCCGGATCCGCGGCCGCACGCGCTAGGAGGGGGCATGGGGGAAGCGGTGATCTTCTTGGGGCCGCCGGGAGCGGGAAAGGGCACCCAGGCGGCGCGGCTTGCGGAGGAGCTCTCCTTCAAGAAGCTCTCCACGGGGGATATCCTGCGGGACCACGTGGCCCGGGGCACGGCCTTGGGGCAGCAGGTGAAGCCCATCATGGACCGGGGGGACCTGGTGCCGGACGAGCTGATCCTGGCCCTGATCCGGGAGGAGCTTGCAGACCGGGTTGTCCTTGACGGTTTTCCCCGCACCTTGCCCCAGGCGGAGGCCCTGGACCGCCTGCTCCAGGAAACGGGCACCCGGCTCCTTGGGGTGGTCCTGGTGGAGGTGCCCGAGGAGGAGTTGGTGCGCCGCATGCTGAGGCGGGCAGAGCTGGAGGGGCGTTCCGACGACAACGAGGCCACCATCCGCAGGCGCCTCCAGGTCTACCGGGAGAAGACCGAGCCCCTCATCCAGTACTATGAGAGGCAGGGCGCCTTGCGGCGGGTAGACGGCCTGGGCACCCCGGACGAGGTCTACGCCCGCATCCGGGCCGCCTTGGGGATCTGATGGCCATCAAGCTGAAAAGCCCCTGGGAGATTCAACGCATGCGGGAGGCGGGCGCCCTCCTCACCGAGGTAGTGGAGGAGGTGGGCCGCCACGTGGAGCCCGGCATCACCACCAAGGAGCTGGACCAGATTGCCTACGAGGCCATAAGGAAGCGCAAGGCCAAGCCCGCCTTCCTGGGGCTCTACGGCTTCCCGGCCACCCTCTGCACCTCGGTGAACGAGGTGGTGGTCCACGGCATCCCCTCGGACGAGCCCCTGAAGGAGGGGGATATCCTTTCCGTGGACGTAGGCCTCCTCTATGGGGGCTTCGCCGCGGACATGGCCCGCACCTTCCCCGTGGGCCGGGTCTCCCCCGAGGCGGAAAGGCTCATCCGGGACACGGAGATGGCCTTCTTTGAGGGGCTCAAGTACCTGCGGCCTGGGTACCGCATCGGCGACGTTTCCCACGCCGTGCAGACCTTCTTGGAGAGCCGGGGCTACGGGGTGGTGCGGGAGTTCGTGGGCCACGGGGTAGGACGGGAGATCCATGAGGACCCTCAGGTGCCCAACTTCGGCAAGCCGGGCACCGGGCCCAAGATCCGCCCCGGCATGACCCTGGCCCTCGAGCCCATGGTCACCTTGAGGCCCGCTCCTGTGGTAATATTGGAAGATGGCTGGACGGCGAGCGCCGGAAGGGGCAACCTCGCCGCCCACTACGAGAACACCGTCTTGGTGACGGAGGAGGGCCCGGAGCTCTTAACCGGGGTTCCCCTGGTGCGGGCGCGGTAGGAGGGGTATGGCGAAGGAGAAGGACACCATTCGGGCAGAAGGCGTGGTCACCGAGGCTTTGCCCAACACCACGTTCCGGGTGAGGCTGGACTCGGGGCCGGAGATCCTGGCCTACATCTCGGGCAAGATGCGCATGCACTACATCCGCATCCTGCCCGGGGACCGGGTGGTGGTGGAGCTCACCCCCTACGACCCCACGCGGGGGCGCATCGTCTACAGGAAGTAGGAGGGGAGATGAAGGTACGGGCGTCCGTCAAGAGGATCTGCGAGAAGTGCAAGGTGGTGCGCCGGCACGGCCGGGTGTACGTGATCTGCGAGAACCCCAAGCACAAGCAGCGCCAAGGCTGAGGAGGGAACGTGGCGAGGATCGCAGGTGTAGAGATCCCCAGGAACAAGCGGGTGGACGTGGCCCTCACCTATATCTACGGCATCGGCAAGGCCCGGGCCCAAGAGGCCCTGGAGCGGACGGGGATCAACCCCGCCACCCGGGTGAAGGACCTCACGGAGGCCGAGGTGGTGCGCCTCCGCGAGTATGTGGAGAACGCCTGGAAGCTGGAAGGGGAGCTAAGGGCGGAGGTGGCGGCCAACATCAAGCGCCTCATGGACATCGGCTGCTACCGGGGGCTTAGGCACCGCAGGGGCTTGCCCGTGCGGGGTCAGCGCACGCGCACCAATGCCCGTACCCGCAAGGGCCCCCGCAAGACCGTGGCGGGCAAGAAGAAGGCTCCGCGGAAGTAAGCCCTGGAGGGGCCAGCAGATCCTCCGAGAGGGAGAGTATGGCCAAGAAAGCTGCCAAGAAAAGGGTCAAGCGACAGGTAGCCAGCGGAAAGGCGTACATCCACGCCTCCTACAACAACACCATCGTTACCATCACCGATCCCGAAGGCAACCCCATCACCTGGTCTTCGGGCGGGGTCATCGGCTACAAGGGGAGCCGGAAGGGCACCCCCTACGCCGCCCAGCTCGCCGCCATGGACGCGGCCAAGAAGGCCATGGCCTACGGCATGCAGAGCTTGGACGTGATCGTGCGGGGCACCGGGGCGGGGCGGGAGCAGGCGATAAGGGCCCTCCAGGCCTCTGGCCTCCAGGTGAAGTCCATCGTGGACGACACCCCTGTCCCCCACAACGGCTGCCGTCCCAAGAAGAAGTTCCGCAAGGCTTCCTAAGGAGTAGGAGAAGATGGGTCGTTACCTTGGACCAGTTTGCCGCCTTTGCCGCAGGGAAGGGGTCAAGCTTTACCTGAAGGGGGAGCGGTGCTATAGCCCCAAGTGCGCCATGGAGCGCCGCCCCTATCCCCCCGGTCAGCACGGGCAGAAGCGGGCCCGCCGGCCTTCCGACTACGCGGTGCGCCTCCGGGAGAAGCAGAAGCTCCGCCGCATCTACGGGATCTCCGAGACCCAGTTCCGGAACCTCTTTGAGGAGGCGAGCCGGAAGAAGGGGGTGACGGGCACCGTCTTCCTCGGCCTCCTCGAGTCCCGCTTGGACAACGTGGTCTACCGCTTGGGCTTTGCGCAAAGCCGCCGCCAGGCCCGGCAGATGGTGCGCCACGGCCACATCACGGTGAACGGGCGCCGGGTGGACCTGCCCGCCTACCGGGTGAGGCCAGGGGACGAGATCGCCATCGCCGAGGGGAGCAAGAACCTCGCCTTCATCCGGGAGAACCTCGAGGCCATGAAGGGGCGCAAGGTGGGCCCCTGGCTCTCCCTGGACGTAGAGGCCATGAAGGGCAAGTTCCTGCGCCTGCCCGACCGGGAGGACCTGGCCCTGCCGGTGAACGAGCAGCTGGTGATTGAGTTCTACTCCAGGTAGTCCCTGGCCCTCAAGGAGGCCTATGTTGGAGAGCAAGCTCAAAGCCCCGGTCTTCACGGTGCGCACCCAGGGGCGGGAGTACGGGGAGTTTGTGCTGGAGCCCCTGGAGCGGGGGTTCGGCGTCACCCTGGGGAACCCTCTCCGCCGCATCCTCCTCTCCTCCATCCCCGGGACCGCGGTCACCAGCGTCTACATTGAGGACGTCCTCCACGAGTTCTCCACCATCCCTGGGGTGAAGGAGGACGTGGTGGAGATCGTCTTGAACCTCAAGGAGCTGGTGGTCCGCTTCCTGGATCCCAAGATGCAGACCGCCACCCTGGTCCTTAGGGCCGAGGGACCGAAGGCGGTGCGGGCTGCGGACTTCACCCCTTCCGCGGACGTGGAGATCCTGAACCCCGACCTGCCCATCGCCACCCTGGAGGAAGGGGGGAAGCTCTACATGGAGGTGCGGGTGGACCGCGGGGTGGGGTACGTGCCCGCCGAGCGCCACGGCATCAAGGACCGCATCAACGCCATCCCCGTGGACGCCATCTTCTCGCCGGTGCGGCGGGTGGCCTTCCAGGTGGAGGACACCCGCCTGGGCCAGCGCACCGACCTGGACAAGCTCACCTTGAGGATCTGGACGGACGGCTCCGTGACCCCGCTGGAGGCCTTGAACCAGGCGGTGGAGATCCTGAGGGAGCATCTTGCCTACTTCGCCAACCCCCAGACCACCCCCCTACCGGCCCCCGAGCCCGCCCCGGAGCGCCCCGCGAGGGAGGAGGAGCTGGATCTGCCCTTGGAGGAGCTCGGCCTCTCCACCCGGGTGCTCCACAGCCTCAAGGAGGAGGGGATTGAGTCCGTGCGCGCCCTCCTCGCCCTCAACCTCAAGGACCTGAGGAACATCCCCGGCATCGGGGAGAGGAGCCTCGAGGAGATTCGCGAGGCCCTGGCCAAGCGGGGCTTCGCCCTGAAGGAGTGAGACCATGCGCCACCTGAAGTCTGGAAGGAAACTCAACCGTCACTCTTCCCACCGTCTGGCCCTGTTCCGCAACCAGGCCAAGAGCCTCCTCCTGCATGGCCGCATCACCACCACCGTGCCCAAGGCCAAGGCCCTCACGGGCTTCGTAGACCACCTCATCCACCTGGCCAAGCGGGGGGATTTGCACGCCCGCCGCCTGGTCCTCCGCGACCTTCAGGACGTGCAGCTGGTGCGCAGGCTCTTTGACGAGATCGCCCCCAGGTACCAAAACCGCCCGGGCGGGTACACCCGGGTCCTGAAACTGGCGGAGCGCCGCCGCGGGGACGGGGCGCCTCTGGCGCTGGTGGAGCTGGTGGACTAACCCCCTCCTGGCCCCGGCTGGGAGGGGGCGGCCTCAGCCCTTGTCCCCGCCCTGGCCCAGAAGGCGGAGGAGCTGGTCCTCCAGCTCCCCGATGTAGGCGGCCAGGGTGTTCCCGTGCCTTTCTAGGGTCTCTTCCACCCGGGCCTCCAGGGCCCGGATCTCCTCCTTTTCCACCTCCTCTAGGCGCTTGAGCTCGGCCTCGAGGAAGCGCCTGAGCTCGGTGTAGCGGCTTTGCTCGGCCTCCTCCGCCAGCTTTTTGTAGTGCAGGAGTTCCCGGGCGTACCGCCGGATCTCCAGGAGGGCCGCGGTCTCTAGGCCCACGGTGAAGATCAGGTAGAGGAGGGAGAGGAGGGCCAGGGCCACCACCAGGACCAGGCCCAGAGGGGCCTCCACCCGGGTGAGCCCCAGGGAGAGGGAGGTGGGCTTGGTGATCTCCCCCCAGTTGAGCCAGGCAAAGAGGGTGAGGAGAAGGAGGACGAAGAGGGTGAAAAGGGTGCGGGCGTTCATATTCTGGCCTCCATACGGCGCTTGCGCCATTATACTCTAGGCCCCATGGGCTACCTCTACCTGTTTTTGGCGGCTTCCCTTTGGGGCCTCATCGGGCCGGTGAGCCGCCTGGCCTTTGGGGAAGGCCTCTCCCCCCTTTTGGTGGCCTTTTTCCGGGCGGGGATCGCCTGGGTGCTCTTCGCCCTCCACGCCCTTTACCTGCGCCAGGTGCGGGTTCGGGCCCAGGACCTCCCAGCCCTTCTCCTCTTCGGCGTGGTGGGGGTCGCCCTCTTCTACGGCGCCTACCAGCTTGCCGTGGGCTACGGGGGGGCGGCTTTGGCCTCTGTCCTCCTCTACACCGCCCCCGCCTGGGTGGCCCTCCTTTCCCGCCTGATCCTGAAGGAGCCCCTGGACTCCCTGAGCCTCCTCTCCGTGGCCCTGACCCTTTTGGGGGTGGGGCTCATGGGCCTGGGCGGAGGGAGCCAGGTAAGGGCCCTCCTCCCCGCCCTCCTTTTCGGCCTCCTCTCGGGCCTTACCTACGCCCTCTACTACATCTTCGGCAAGCTCTACCTCCCCCGGTACGCCACGCCCACCCTCTTCCTCTACGCCCTGCCCGTGGGGGCCTTGGGACTCCTGCCCTTCGTGCAGTTCGTTCCTTTAAGCCCCAAGGCCCTCTATGCCCTCCTCTTTCTGGGAGTTTTTTCCACCTACGGGGCCTACCTGGCCTACTATGCGGGCCTCAGGCGGCTTCCCGCCACCCGGGCGAGCGTCTTGGCCACCCTCGAGCCCGTGGTGGCCAACCTCTTCGCCTTCCTCCTCTTCCGCGAGGTGCTTTCCCCCCTGGGCTACCTGGGAGCGGCCCTGGTCCTCCTGGCGGTCCTCCTCGCCGTACGGCGCTGAGGGCCTGCCCTAGGCCAAGCGGGGGTGGGGGCACGTAGACTGAGGGCATGAAGCGCTTCCAGCTTCTCCTGGCCCTGGTCCTCTCCGGGGCCCTGGCCCAGCTCCACGACCCCCAGGACCCCGCCCAGTTCTCCGCCCTGCCCGAGGGGTATTCGGTCCGCTTCACCGCGGGGGCAGGAGAGGTGCGGCAGGCCTTCCTCCTCCAGGGGGATCGGGCCTGGCCCATGGCCCGCCAGCTCTCCTTTTCCGGAAGGGAGGTCTGGCGGGGTCTCCTGCCGGAAAAGGGGCCCTACCGGATCCGCCTCCGCACCCCGAAGGGGGAGAGGCTCCTTGGGCCCTTCACCCCGCCGCCCAACCCCTTCCGCGCCCTGGCCTGGGTGGGGAAAAAGGGAGGCTACCAGATCTTCCCCGACCGCTTCCAAAACGGCGATCCCGAAAACGACGCCCTGGCCCTCCAGGACGACGAGTACAACTTAAACGTCCTGTGGCAGGCAGGGGGGGGCCCGAGGCCCTACCTCTCCCGCTGGCAGGACCCCCCGGGGCCCCTGCACTGCTGCCACCAGTACTACGGGGGCGACCTCCAGGGGCTTTGGGACCGCCTCCCTTACCTGGCGGAGCTGGGGGTGGGCCTCCTTTACCTCAACCCCATCTTTCGCTCGGGAAGCGCCCACGGGTACGACACCCACGACTACCTGCAGGTGGCCCCCCGCCTGGGGGACGAGGCCCTTTTGCGCCGCGTGCTGGACCGGGCCCACGCCTTGGGCCTCCGGGTCCTCTTTGACTTCGTGCCCAACCACACGGGTCTGGGGTTTTGGGCCTTCCAGGACGTGGTCAGGCAGGGCCCGGCCTCCCCCTACTGGAACTGGTATTTCGTGAAGCGCTACCCCTTCCGGCCCGGGGACGCCGGCGCCTACGAGGCCTGGTGGGGGGTGGCGAGCCTCCCCAAGCTGAACACGGGCAACCCCGAGGTCCGGGCCTACCTCCTCTCCGTGGCGGAGCGTTGGGTGCGGTTCGGCTTTGATGGCCTCCGTGTGGACGTGCCCGAGGACCTCCTCGAGGCCAAGGCCTTCTTCCGCGAGCTCAAGGCCCGGGTCCGGGCGGTGAACCCCGAGGCCTACCTGGTGGGGGAGATCTGGCGCCGGGCCCCGGACTGGGTGGGGGAAGGGGCCTTTGACAGCCTCATGAACTACGCCCTCGGTCGGGACGTCGTCCTGCGGTACGCCCAGGGCCTCCACCCTGCGCTTTTCGGGGCGCCCAGGGCCCTCACCCTTCTCGCCGAGGCCTACGCCCTCTACCCCGAGGCGGCGGCGGCCATGGGCTTCAACCTCATCAGCTCCCACGACACCTCCCGTCTCCTCTCCGACCTGGGCGGGGACCGGGCCAAGGCCCGACTGGCCTGGGCCCTGCTCTTCGGCCTTCCGGGGACGCCGGTGGTCTTTCAGGGCGAGGAGTGCGCCCTACTTGGGGAGAAGGAGCCGGGTGACCTCCAGCGGCGGCCCATCCCCTGGGAGGCCTGCGACGCCGGGATGCAGGCCTTCCTCCAGGGCCTCTACCGGCTGAAGGCAGAGGAGGCTGCCCTAAGGGGGAGCTACTTCGCCACCTACCTGGCCGAGGGGGGGCTCCTCTCCTTCTTCCGGGGAGAGGGGGAGGAGAGGCTCCTCCTGGCCTTCAACAACCAGAAGGCCCCGGCCTCCTTGCCCCTGCCGGAGGGGCTTTGGCGGGACCTCCTTTCTGGTAAGGCCTTCCAGGCCCGGGCAGAGGTGCCGGGGATGGGCGCCCTCTACCTCAAGAGGGCCTCGAGGTAGGGCCGCCAGTCCTCCGGAATCTCCTTGAGGTCCGAGAGAAAGAGGGGCAGGCGGGGAGCCCTGGGGGGCTTTAGAAGGCGCATCCCCGCCTCCTCGGGCGTGCGGTCCCCCTTCTTGAGGTTGCAGGCGCGGCAGGCCGCCACCAGGTTCTCCCAGGTGCTCCGCCCCCCCCGGCTCTTGGGGAGGACGTGGTCCACGGTGAGCTCCCCGCCCTGGCGGCCACAGTACTGGCAGGTGTAGCGGTCCCGCCGCAGAACGTTCCGCCGGTTGAGGGGCACGCGGCTTGGGCCCCGGCGCACCAAACGCTTGAGGCGGACGACGCTGGGCACGGGGATCCGGGTGGAGGGGGTGTGCAGGTAGCGGCCGCTTTCCGCGAGCATCTCCGCTCCCCCGGAAAGGACCAAAAGGACGCTCCGCTTTACGCTGGCGAGGCCCAGGACCTCGTACCCCGCGTTGAGCACCAGGACCCGGGGGGTGTCCAGATTGAGGGGCTTTTCCTCGGTCGGCCCCACGCCTCCAGGATAGCAAAGGGGCTTCCCCTGGACCTGTGCTATGCTATAGCCAACGAAGGGTTTGGAGGCCCCTATGACGAAACCCCTAGCGTTCCTACCCCTCTTCCTGGGCCTGGCCTTGGCCGCCCCCTCCCTGGAGCAGGCCGAGGCCTTGCTGAAGTCTGGGGAGTACGCCCAGGCCGCCTTGGCCTACGAGGCGATCCTCGCCCAAGACTACGGGCGGGTGGAGGCCCACCTGGGCCTGGGGGTGGCCCTCTTCCGGGCAGGCCGCCTCGAGGAGGCCCGCTTCGCCTTTGACCAGATGACCCGGGTCTTCCCCGAGCGCTACGAGGGCCACTTCAACCTGGGGCAGGTCTACCTGCGCCTGGGGAAGCCCCTGGAGGCGGCGGAGGCCTTTCGGAAGGCGGCTGCCCTCAGGCCCACCGAGGAGGCCTACCTAGGCCTGGCCGCCGCCCTCGCCCAGGCGGGCAAGGCCAAGGAGGCGGCGGAGGTCCTCAGGCAGGGCCTCACGCCGGATCGGAGCCCGGCCTACCGGCTCGCCCTAGCCCAGGCCCTTTACGCTGCGGGAGGCCGAGCGGAGGCGGTTCCGGTCCTCTACGGCCTCCTGAACCAGGACCCCAAGCGGGCGGAGGCCTGGGAGCTTTTGGCCCGCATCCTGGCGGAGGAGGGGCTGAAGGGCCGGGCCCTAAGGGAACTGGACCGGGGCCTGGCCCAGGTGGAGGGGAAGGCCCGGGCCAGGCTTCTCCTGCGCAAGGCCCTCCTCTCGGAGGCCCCAGAGCCCCTCCTGCGGGAGGCCTACGCCCTGGACCCCTCCCTGTGGGAGGCGGCCTACCTCTTGGGCCAGGCCCGCCTGCGGGCGGGACAGGCTAAGGAGGCCCTTCCCTACCTCCTTTCCGCTTACCGGACCAGCCCCGAGCCCCCCGTGGCCTTGGCCTTGGCCGGGGCCTACCTAAGGCTGAAGGACTATGGGAGCGCCTACCGCTACGCGGACGAGGCGGGCCCTCCTGGAGCCTTCCTCAAGGCCCAGGCGGCCTACGCTTTAGGGAAGAGGGAGGAGGCCCTCAGGCTTTTGGAGGGGAACGGGGCCCCCGAGGCCCAGGCCCTGAAGGGGGCCATCCTGCTGGAGATGGGGCGGCCCGAGGAGGCGGTGGCCCTCCTACGCCCCCTCTATGAGGCGGGGCGGGACCCCCAGGTGGGGGGGAACCTGGCCGCGGGCCTGGTGGCCTTGGGCCGCTTCGGCGAGGCGGAGCTGATCCTGCGGGAGGTGCTCGGGCGCACCCCAAGGGAGGCTTCCGCCTGGTATAACCTTGGCCTGGCCCTAAGGGGCCTGGGCCGGGAAGGGGAGGCGAACCGGGCCTTCCGGCAAGCGGCGGCCCTGGGTTCCAACGAGGCCCAGGCCCTTCTCCGGAGGTAGGATGCGCTGGCTGCGGGAAAACTGGCTGGATGCCCTCATCTTCCTGCTCATCGCCCTGGTGGCGGCAGGCATCGTGCTCTACCTGACAGGGGTCAACCCCTTCGCCCGCCCCCAGGCCGCCCCACTGCCCGCGCCCCAAGGTTCCCCTTTGCCCCCTCCGGCCCAGGCCTCGCCTCAGCCTGCCCCCAAGGAGGTGAAGCCCCCCGAGCCGGTGGTCACCGTGATGCCCCTGCCCCGGGCCCCGGAGGAGCCCCCTTCCAAGCCCGCGGAGGCCTCCCCGCCCAAGCTCCAGCAGGCTGCGCCGCCAAAGGAAAAGGCCCCCCAAAACCCGCCTTCTGGTTCCCCAGGGAGCTACCGCGTGGCGGTAGGGGCCTTTGCCAACCCGGAAAACGCCGCGCAGCTAGAGCGGGAGCTGGCGCAAAAGGGCTACCCGGCCCGCCTCGAGGCCAGCGGCTCCCTCACCCGGGTGGTGGTGGGCCCCTACGCCAGCGAGGCCGAGGCCCGGCGGGCGGCCGAGGCCCTTTCGGCCTACGGGGCCCAGGTCTACCGCGGCCAGGGGGCGCCCCCTCCTAAAGAGGGAAGCGTTTACCTCCAGGTAGGGGCCTTCCAGAAGGAGGCGAACGCCCTGGCCCTGGCGGGAAGGCTTAGGGAGATGGGCCTCCCCGTGGTCTTGGTGAAGGACGGGGTCTACCGGGTGCGGGTGGGCCCCGTTTCCCCCGAGGAGAAGGAGGCGGTGAGGTCCCGGATCGCCGCCCTGGGCCTCCCGGCCTTGGAGGTGCCATGAAGGTCCCCAGCGCCGCCATCAGCCGCCTGATCACCTACCTGCGCATCCTGGAAGAGCTCGAGGCCCGGGGCGTCCACCGCACGAGCTCGGAGCAGCTGGCGGAAGAGGCCCAGGTGACGGCCTTCCAGGTGCGTAAGGACCTCTCCTACTTCGGCTCCTACGGCACCCGGGGCGTGGGGTACACGGTCCCCGTCCTCAAGCGGGAGCTCCGCCACATCCTGGGCTTGAACCGGCGGTGGGGCCTCTGCATCGTGGGCATGGGCCGCCTGGGGAGCGCCCTGGCCGACTACCCGGGCTTCGGGGAGAGCTTTGAGCTAAGGGGCTTCTTTGACGTGGACCCGGAGAAGATTGGGCGCCCGGTGCGGGGAGGGGTGATTGAGCCCGTGGACCTCCTGCCCCAGCGGGTGCCTGGGCGGATAGAGATCGCCCTTCTCACCGTGCCCCGGGAAGCAGCCCAGGGGGCAGCAGACCTTTTGGTGGCCGCGGGGATCAAGGGGATCCTCAACTTTGCCCCGGTGGTCCTCGAGGTGCCCAAGGAGGTGCCGGTGGAGAATGTGGACTTTTTGGCAGGCCTCACGCGCCTGAGCTTCTTTATACTGAACCCCAAGTGGGGGGAGGAGATGATGGGATGAGAAGGGAGAAGCTGGTGGCACTCTTGCTTTTGGGCGGGCTTCTTGCAGGTTGCGGCAACCTTTTTGGAGGCGGGGTGATCTTCGGCGGACCCACGGTGCTCGTGTCGCGGGAGAACTTTTCCGTTACCACAGAAAAGGACCAGAGCAACAACACCTTCTACAACTACAGCTACACCCTCGCCCTCTACACCTACCCCGGCTCGGGGGTCGGGTCCGTGGTCCTCCTGGACGCCTCGGACAACCCCGTGGACGCCCCCTTCACCATCCCTCAGGCCTGTCCGCCCTCGAGCCCCGATCCTTGTGGGCCCTACACCCGGAGCTACCAGAAGCGGACCTCCGCACCCTTGGCCCCCATTCAGGTGGTCAAGTACCGCACCGTCTCCGCCAACGGGCAGTCCAAGGTGGTCCCCCTCCCCGCCCCCATAGATATTTACTGAGCCTCAGGGAAAGGTTGCCCGGACCACCTGGCGTATACTCAGGGGCATGGGGTTCCTCGCCCTTCCCGCCCTCGAGGCCTCCCTCCGCCGGTTTGAGGAGGCGCTTTCCCAGCTCGTCCAGTCCGAGGTCCTCTTCATCCGGCTCATCCACCAGGACCTGGTGACCGCCGGGGGAAAGCGCATCCGCCCCCGGCTCGTCTTCCTGGCCTCGGGGGCCCTGGGGGGAGCCCCCTTTGAGCTGGAGCTCGCCCTGGCGGTGGAGCTCCTCCACTCCGCCACCCTACTCCACGACGACCTCATCGACGAGGCCGAAACGAGGCGGGGCCGGGAGGCCGCCTACCGCCGCTACGGGAACGCCGTGAGCGTTCTTTCCGGGGACTTCCTCCTCTCCCGGCTCCTCCACGTGATCGCCAAGACGGGGAGCCTGAGGCTGGTGGAGATGTTCGCCGAAACGGCCAAGACCCTTTCCGAAGGGGAGGTCTTGCAGTTCCAGGTGGCCGCCCTGGAGGACTACTCCCTAGAGAACTACGAGAGGATCATCACCGCCAAGACTGCGGCCCTCATGGCCTTGGCCGCCGAGGGCCCCGCGGTGCTCAAGGGGGTGGACGGGGTCCAGAGGGAGGCCCTGAGGCGGTTTGGCCTCCTCTACGGCCAGGCCTTCCAGATGCGGGACGATTACCTGGACCTCATGGGAAGCCCCGAGGCCCTGGGGAAGCCCGTGGGGGGGGATGTGCGGGAGGGCAAGGCCACCCTCATTTCCCTCCTCCTCATGGAGCGCTTCCCCGAGGTGCGGGAGATCCTCAGGCGCAGGGGTAGGGAAGAGGGCGACCTGGAGCGCCTTAAGGCCCTGGCCCGGGCAAGCGGGGTAGCCGAGGAGGTGGAGGCCCGCATTCGGGAAAGGGCCCTTCTGGCGGTGGAGGCCCTAAGACCCCTTCCCGACTCGCCCTACAAGGCAGCCCTCCAGGAACTCGCCCTGGGGGAGGCCAGGCGGCTCGCCTAGGGCGGGGTATAATCCCCCTCGGTGATGGTATGGCGATTCCCGCTTACCGGCCCCCGGAGGACCCGGGCCTTTGGCAAACGTTTCTGGAAAGGCTTGAGAGAACCCTGAGGGTGGCCCGGGTTCACCCCACCACGGTGGAGTACCTGGCCCACCCCAAGCGTCTGGTGACGGTTTCCCTGCCCGTGGTCATGGACGACAGCAAGGTGCGGGTCTTCCAGGGCTTTCGGGTGGTTCACGACATCGCCCGGGGGCCCGCCAAGGGGGGGGTGCGCCTCCACCCCTCTGTGACCCTGGGGCAGACGGCGGGCTTGGCCGCCTGGATGACCCTGAAGGCCGCGGTGTACGATCTCCCCTTTGGCGGGGCTGCGGGGGGGGTGGCGGTCAATCCCAGGCTTCTCTCCCAGAGGGAGCTGGAGCGCGTGGTGCGCCGCTACACCGCGGAGCTCGTCAACCTCATCGGCCCCGATATTGACATCCTGGGGCCGGACGTGGGCACGGACCAGCGGATCATGGCCTGGATCATGGACACCTACTCCATGAACGTGGGCCGCACCGTGCCCGGGGTGGTCACGGGGAAGCCCCACGCCCTGGGGGGCACCGCAGGCCGGGACGACGCCGCGGGGTACGGGGTGGCCCTGGTGCTTTGGGAGCTCGCCCGAAGGCGGGGGCTTCCCCTGGCGGGGGCCAGGGTGGCCGTCCAGGGCTTTGGGCAGGTGGGCGGGGCCTTCGCCCTGCACGCGGAGAGGCTTGGCCTCAAGGTGGTGGCGGTCTCTACCGGACGGGGGGCCATGTACCAAGAGGAGGGGCTTTCCGTGCGGGAACTCCTCGCCCACTACGAGGCCACGGGGGAGCTTCCCCGCTACGACCTCCCCCCGGAGGAGCTTTTCGCCCTGCCCGTGGATTACCTGGTCCTGGCGGCATTGGAGGCCGCCTTGGACGGGGAAAGGGCCACAGGGGTCAGGGCCAGGGCGGTCCTCGAGGCGGCCAACTTCGGCCTCACCCCCGAGGCGGAGGCCTACCTCCTGGGCAAGGGGGTCCTGGTGGTGCCCGACCTCCTCACCGGGGGCGGCGGGCTCATCGCCAGCTACTTGGAGTGGGTGCAGGACCTCAACATGTTCTTCTGGAGCGAGGAGGAGGTGCGGCAAAGCTTTGCCAGGAGCGTGGCCAAGGCGGTGGCCGAGGTCTCGGCCAAGGCCGAGGCCCTCGCCGCCGATCTGCGCACCGGGGCGCTGGCCCTGGCCCTGGAGCGGCTGAACGAGGCCACGCGGTTTCGCGGCGTTTACCCCTAGGAGCGTATATGAAGAGCGAGCCCCTTTCCTACCTGGGCAAGGACGGCGGCCCTTGGGAGATCTTCACCGAGCAGGTGGACCGGGTCATCCCCTACCTCGGGCGGCTTGCCCCGCTGGCCGAGAGCCTGAAGCGGCCCAAACGCATCCTTATCGTGGACGTGCCCATCCACCTGGACGACGGCACCGTGGCCCACTTTGAGGGGTACCGGGTGCACCACAACACGGCCTTGGGCCCGGCCAAGGGCGGGGTGCGCTTCCACCCCGAGGTAACGCTTTCCGAGGTCATGGCCCTGGCGGCCTGGATGACCATCAAGAACGCCGCCGTGGGCCTCCCCTACGGCGGGGGTAAAGGCGGGGTGCGGGTGGATCCCAGGAGGCTCTCTGTACGCGAACTGGAGCGGCTGACCCGCCGGTACACCTCGGAGGTGGGCCTCCTCCTGGGGCCCGACCGGGACATCCCCGCCCCGGACGTGAATACCGGGGAGAGGGAGATGGCCTGGATGATGGACACCTACTCCATGAACGTGGGCCGCACCGTGCCCGGGGTGGTCACGGGCAAGCCCCTTGCCCTTGGGGGTTCCCTGGGGCGCAGGGACGCCACGGGCAGAGGGGTTTTCGTCACGGCCGCGGCGGCTGCGGAGAAGATCGGGCTTCCCATAGAGGGTAGCCGCGTGGCCCTGCAGGGCTTCGGCAACGTGGGGAGCGCCGCCGCCCGCGCCTTCCATGACCATGGCGCCCGCATCGTGGCCGTGCAGGACCATACGGGCACCATCTACAGCGAGGCGGGCATAGACCCCTACGATCTCCAGCGCTATGTGGCGGAGATGGGAGGGGTGCGGGGTTACCCCAAGGCCGAGCCCTTGCCCGCCCCCGAGTTCTGGGCCGTGCCCGCAGAGTTCCTGATCCCTGCGGCTTTGGAAAAGCAGATCACCGAGCACAACGCCTGGCGCATCCGGGCCAGGATCATCGCCGAGGGGGCCAACGGCCCCACTACCCCGGCCGCAGACGACATCTTGCAGGAAAAAGGCGTCCTGGTGATTCCGGATGTGATCGCCAACGCCGGGGGCGTTACCGTGAGCTATTTTGAGTGGGTGCAGGACTTCAACGCCTACTTCTGGACCGAGGAGGAGATCCACGCCCGCCTGGAGCGGGTGCTCCGGAACGCCTTTGAGCGGGTGTGGCAGGTGGCCGCGGAGAGGAGGATTTCCTTGCGTACCGCCGCCTACGTGGTGGCGGCCACCCGGGTCCTCGAGGCCCGGGCCCTCCGGGGGCTTTACCCGTAGTTCCGTGGACTGGCCCCGCTTCGGCCGCGTGGTCCTTAAGCCCTTTTCTGCGGGGCTTTCCGAGGAGGAGTGGAAGGGGCTCTACGAGACCTTCCGCGACCCGGAGATCGCGGAGTGGAACGGCTCAAGCCCCCTGCGTACCCCCTTTTGGCTCTTTAAGCGTTTCGTCCTGGCGGAGACCCGGCGCAAGGACCGCCTCTCCTTCGTCATCCTGGACGAGAAGGGCGACTATTTGGGCACCGTGGAGCTCTACGACCTCACCCCCGAGGAGGCCACCTTGGGCATCCTGATCGGCAGGAAGGAGCGCTGGGGCCATGGCTACGGCACCGAGGCGGTGCGGGCCCTCCTGGCCTACGCCTTCGGCCCCTTGGGCCTCAGGCGGGTGAGGCTCCGCACCTTCGCCCACAACCTGAGGGCCAGGCGGGCCTTTGAGAAGGCAGGGTTCCGCCAGGTGGGCCTCGGCCCCGGCCCCAGGGGCAAGGAGGATGTGTACATGGAGGTGCGCCGTGAGGATTTTGGCTCCGAGGCTTAGGGAAGAGGTTTTCGCCCTCCTGCCCAAGGGGGTGGAGGTGCGCTTCCTGGACGAGCCCTGGCCCGAGGGGGTGGACCTCTTCCTCCCGCCTTTTGGGGAGGAGGACCTGGTGCGGCGGGTCCTGGGGGAGGTGGAGGTGAGGGTGGTCCAGACCCTCTCCGCGGGCGTGGACTGGATCCTGCCCCTCCTTCCCCCGGGGGTCATCCTCTGCGACGGCTCGGGGATCCACGACGCCCCCGTGGCCGAGTGGGTGGTCCTGGCCCTCCTCGCCCTCCTCAAGGACCTCCCCGGCTTCCTGGCCGCCCAGCAGGAGGCCCGCTGGGCCCCCAGGCGCCTTCCGGACCTCGAGGGCAAGGCCGTCCTCCTCCTGGGCTACGGGGCCATTGGGCGGGCGGTGGCGGAGAGGCTTCGGGCCTTTGGGGCGGAGATTCTTCCCGTGGCCCGCCATCCCCGCCCCGGGGTCTACACAAGGGAGGACCTCCCCCACCTCCTCCCCCGGGCGGATGCGGTGGTCCTCCTCCTGCCCCTTACCCCCGAGACTCGAGGCCTGGTGGACCGGGCCTTTCTCCGGGCCATGAGGGAGGGGGCCCTGCTGGTGAACGCCGGCCGGGGGGCTCTCGTGGACACGCAGGCCCTCCTCGAGGCCCTCCAAGCAGGCCGGATTCGGGCTGCCCTGGACGTGACCGATCCCGAGCCCCTGCCGGAGGACCACCCCTTGTGGCGGGCGCCCGGCCTCCTCCTCACCCCCCACGTGGCCGGCCTCTCCGAGGGGTTTCCCCGGCGGGCGGCCCGCTTCCTTGCCGAGCAGGTGGGGCGCTACCTCCGGGGCGAGCCCCTTTTGAACGTGGTGCGGGAGGGGTACTGACGCCCGCCACGCCGGGCGCTATACTAGAGGTCCTGCCCCAAAAGGCAGGGGGCGCACCACGGGGGGAGCCGCCCTACGCCCACCCCGCGTAGAAAGGAGGAAGGATGCAGAAGAAGGAACTCCTCTCTACGCCTGTGGAGCCGGTGGACATCAAGGCCTTTGACGCCGGGCCCATCCTCGAGGCCATGGGGAAGACGGCCTTCCAGGCCCGCAACCTCCACCGGGCCGCGGAGATCTACCTCAGGATGCTCCAGGACGACTGCGCCGTGATCCTCACCCTGGCGGGGAGCCTGGTCTCTGCGGGCCAGGGCCTCATCGTCCACGACCTCATAAGGAAGGGCCTGGTGGACGCCATCGTGGCCACGGGGGCCAACATCGTGGACCAGGACTTCTTTGAGGCCCTGGGCCACCGCCACTACCAGGGGGACCCGAGGGCGGACGACGAGGCCCTAAGGCGGCTCTGGATTGACCGCATCTACGACACCTACATTGACGAGGCGGAGCTAAGGCACACGGACTACACCATTGCCGAGATCGCCGACCGCCTGGAGCCCCGCCCCTACTCCAGCCGGGAGTTCATCGCCGAGATGGGCCGCTACCTGGTGGAGCGGGGCCTCGGGGAGAGGAGCATCGTGCGGGCCGCCTACGAGGAGGGCGTGCCCATCTTCGTCCCCGCCTTCTCCGACTCCTCGGCGGGCTTTGGCCTCGTCTATCACCAGGTGAAACGCCCGGAGGCCCACGTGACCATTGACTCCGTGGCCGATTTCCGCGAGCTTACCGAGATCAAGCTGAAGGCGGGGACCACGGGCCTGGTGATGCTGGGGGGTGGGGTGCCCAAGAACTTCGCCCAGGACATCGTGGTGGCGGCGGAGGTCCTGGGGCACCAGGTGGAGATGCACAAGTACGCCATCCAGATCACCGTGGCGGACGAGCGGGACGGCGGGCTTTCCGGCTCCACCCTGTCCGAGGCCCAGAGCTGGGGCAAGGTGGACGCCGCCCTCTCCCAGATGGTCTTCGCCGAGGCCACCCTGGCCTTTCCCCTCCTTGCCTCCTACGTCTACCACCGGGCTCCCGCCCGGGCCAAGCGGCGCTACGCCGACCTCTTCCGGAGGGAGGTCCCCGCCTAGGGGGTCCTGGTTACCGGGGGGCGCTTTACCGCCCCCCGGCTTCTTTGGTAGACTCCCGGCAAATGCCTGAGGAACTGAGGCTTTACCTGAAGGATCGCTTTGGCGTCTTGGGCCCCCTGGCCCCCGGGCGCTTTGAGGCGGAGCTCGCGAAGCGGGTGGGGAGCCCTGCCAAGCGGGAACCCCTCCTTAAGGCCTGGAGGGCGTACCTCTCGGGGGGGGGACGGGAGGCGGTGCGAAGTTTCTACCGCGAGGTGCTCAAGGTGCCCAAGGGGGAGGCCCTGGTCTACGGCATGCACCTGCCCTTTTTGGAGTTTTACGCTCGGGAGGTTCCCCCGAGGGCGGAGGGGCGGGTTTTGGAGGTGGGGGCCTTCACCGGGGCCCTGGTGGGTTTCCTGCAAAGGAAGCGCCCCGACCTGGAGTGGCACGCCTTGGACGGGGTAGAGGAGGTGGTGGAGGTCGGGAGGAGGCGGGTGCCGGAGGTGGTCTGGCACCGGGGCTGGGCCGAGGAAGCGGAGCTTCCCCCTTTTGACACCCTCCTTCTCCTTTCCGTCTTCCCCGAGGGCTCTGTGGACCAGGCGTTGGAGGGCCGGCTGGGGCCTGAGGCCTTTTGGAAACGCTTCTCTTTCTTTGCCCGCCTGCCGCGCTTCGCCCGCCTCCTCAGGCCGGGAGGGCTCCTGATCTACGGGCACGGCCCCTTTCTCGGCAAGAGCCCGGAAGGGGTGGAGGAGGGGCTCAGGCGGTTGGGCTTCCGGGAGGTGGAGCGGGTGGGGGAGGGGGAGTACTTCCTCGTCCTGGCCCGCAGGCCGGAGGCCCTGGTGGAGGCCCTGGCGGAGGAGGAGGTGGAGGAGGCCCTGGCGGAGCCCGAGCCCCTTGGGGTCCTGGGGGTGGACCTCGAGGAGGTGCGGCCCCTTTTGGAGGCGGGGGACTACAAGGAGGTCCTCTCCCGCCTAGAGGAGGAGGCGGAGGGGGAGGCCGCTTACCTTCGGGGCCGGGCCCTCTTCGCCCTCTCCCGCTACGCCGAGGCGGAGGAGGCCCTGAGGCGGGCCCTTTCCGAGGAGGCCGAGGACCTGAGGGCCCTGGTCTTGGTGGAGCTCGGGGCGCACGAGCGGGCGCGAAGCCGCCTCGAGGCCCTGTCGGTGCGGGGGGGGCGGTACCGCTTGGCCCTGGGAAGGGTCTACCTGGCCGAGGGGCGGTACGCCGATGCCCTCAGGCAGTTCGTAGAGTCGGGGCTTCCCGAGGCGGAGGTCTACGTGCGGGAGGCCCTGGAGCGCATCACCGAGCGCATGCGCCGCTACGCCCGGGAGGGGGAGTGGGCGGAGGTGAGCCGCCGGGCAGAGTTCGTGGAGGACCTCTCCCCGAGCCTCCTCACCCGGGAGATGCTCCGGCTTGGGCTTAAGGCGGCCCTCCTCCAGGGGCTTTTTGCCCGGGCGGAGCGCTACGCCCGGCGGCTTGCCGATTTGGACGAGGCCGAGGGCTTCTTAGGCCTGGCCCTGGCCCACCTGCGCCTCCGGTCTCCCTTGGACTACCGGGGGGAGGACCTGAAGGCGGTGGAGCCCTACCTCACGGAGGCCCTGGCCCGGGTGGAGATCCCCGAGGCCCTGCTCCTCCTCGGTATCCTGAGGCGGCGGGAGGGGCGCCTTTCCGAGGCCCTAAGCCTCCTGGAGCGGGCCGCGCGGCACGGGGAGGGGGAGGTGGCGGGCCTGGCCTTCCATCACCTGGCCGAGGTGAAGCGGGCCCTGAGGCGCCCCCTCAAGGAGGTCCTCGGGGACCACAAGCGGGCCCACGCCCTGAGGGCCTACCCTGCGCCCTATCTCTTCCGCCTGGCCCAGGAGGCCCTGGCGGGGGGCGAGGAGGTCTTGGCCCGGGAACTCCTCTCCCGGGCCCGGGACGCGGGGCTCGAGGCGGTGGCCGAGGAGGACCTGATGGGCCTCCTCTCCCTTCTGGAGCGTTTGGAGGGCCCCTGGGCGGCCTTTAGCCTGCTCTACCGGGCCCTGGGCCATACCCCCAACCCCCCCCTGGGCCTTCTTGCCCTGGCCTACCGGCTCTCCCGCGCCTTCCGGGGAAGCGCCGAGGCCCAGGCGGTGCGGGGCCAGTACCTGGCGGCCCTTTACGGGGCGGGGAGGGTGGAGGAGGCGGAGAGGCTCCTCCTGGCCGAGCACCGGGAGCATCCCCAGGCCCTCGAGGTGCTCTTTGACCTAGCGGAGCACTATGAGGCCCGGGGGGACTGGCGCCAGGGGGCGGAGTACTGGCAGAAGGCCCTGGAGGTAGCCCTTTACCGGGAGAAGGACCTGGAGCTCGCCCGGGAGATCCTCAGGAACCTCCTCTTCCTGAGGCCCCACGACGAAAGCCTCGCCCTCTACCTCGAGGAGCTCAAGGGGGTGGGGCGGGGGCTCATGGCCCTGGGGGAAGAGGTCCCCGAGCTTCCCGAAAGCCGGGCCGAGCTCTTGGAGGAGGCGTTGCCCCACTTCCACGGGGAGCACCTCCTGGTGGTGGGGGGGCATACCCAGCTTCGGAGCCGCCTCCTCCCCTTCCTGGAGGCCCGGGGCCTCAAGGTGGACTGGTACGATGCGGACACCGTTGGGGTCGGCAAGGAGGCCCTTAGGCGGATCCAGAACCGCCTGGAGAAGGCCCACGGCCTCATGATCGTCTCCAGCTACGTGGGCCACGACCTTTCCGAGCCGGTGCGCCTCGAGGCCGAGCGCCTGGGGGTGCCGGTCCACGTGATCCCCGGGCGGGCCCGGGGGGCCACGGGGTTCTTGCGGGCCCTCAAGGCCTTTGCCCCCGAGATCTTCAAGAAGGCCCTCAAAGGGGTACAGTGAGGGGCATGGAGGCCTTGAAGCTGGGCTACTCCCCCTGCCCCAACGACACCTTCCTCTTCTACGCCCTGACCCACGGCCGGGTGGAAAGCCCCTATCCCCTGGAGGCGGTCCTGGAGGACGTGGAGACGCTGAACCTTTGGGCCCTAGAGGGCAGGCTCCCTCTCACCAAGCTTTCCTACGCCGCCTACGGCCGGGTTCGGGACCGCTACGTGGCCCTGCGGAGCGGGGGGGCCTTGGGCCGGGGCGTGGGGCCGCTCCTCGTGGCCCGGAGGCCCCTAAAGGACCTGCGGGGAGCCCGGGTGGCCATCCCCGGGCGGCACACCACCGCCTTTTTGCTCCTCTCCCTCTTTGGGGAGGGTTTTGAGCCCCTGGAGGTGCGCTACGACCGCATCCTTCCCCTGGTGGCCCAGGGGGAGGTGGAGGCCGGCCTCATCATCCACGAAAGCCGCTTTACCTATCCGGCCTACGGCCTGGTGAAGGTCCTGGACCTAGGGGAGTGGTGGGAGGGGGAGACGGGCCTTCCCCTGCCCTTGGGGGCCATCCTGGCCCGGCGCGACCTGGGGGAGGACCGGATCCGGGCCCTGGACCAGGCGGTGCGCCGGAGCCTGGAATACGCCTTGGCCCATCCCGAGGAGACCCTTCCCTACCTGAAGGCCCACGCCCAGGAGCTTTCCGAGGAGGTCATCTGGGCCCACGTGAGGACCTATGTGAACGCCTTTAGCCTGGACGTGGGGGCGGAGGGGGAAAAGGCGGTGGAAAGGCTTTTCGCCGAGGCGGAGAGGCGGGGGTTGCTCCCTCCTTCTTCCCAGCCCCTCTTTTTGTAGACTCAGGGCATGTTCCAGGAGCTTGGCCTCGAGGCCCGCAGGGCGATGGCCCAGGCCTTCACGCCCTTGCGGGTCCGGCGGGGCTCCGCCCTCTACGCCCTCGGGGACCGGGCGGACGGGGTCTACCTGGTGCGGGAGGGGCTTGTGTGGCTGGAAGGCCCTAGGTCCCCTTTGGGGGAGCCCTCCACCCTGGGCGTGGTGGGCCCGGGAGGGCTCCTGGGGGAGGAGGCCCTGGTGGGGGAAGGGCGGCGCAAAAGCGGGGCCACGGCCCTGACCTACGCCGAACTCCTCTTTGCCCCTTCGGAGGCCCTCCTTCCCTTGATGGAGGGCTTTCCCGAGGTCAGGGGCTTTTTCCTGAGGGCCCTTTACGCCCGCCTCGAGGCGGCGGAAAGAAGGCTTTGGGAGGGGCGCCACCTCTCCGTGGCCCAGCGCCTGGCCCGCCTCCTCCTGGAGCTTGGGGAGGCGGGGCTCTCCCACCAGGACCTGGCCCGCATGGTGGGGGCTACCCGGGAGACGGTGACCAAGCTCCTGGGGGAGTGGGCCCTCCAGGGGTTGGTGGACCTGGGGTACCGCCGGGTGGAGGTCCTGGACCCCGCGGCCCTTGCCCGCCTGGCCGAGCCGCTTTAGGCTTTGAAGCATGGAGCCTGCCCTCCTGGCCCGGATGCTGGACCTCCCCCAGGGGGAGGAGGCCCTGAAGGCCCGTCTGGGGCGAAAGGGCCACCCCCGGCTCAAGGAGGCCCTTTCGGCCTACCTGAAGCGCCTTTCCGCCCCAGAGGAGGTCTTAAGGTCCCTGGAGCGCCTGGAGGTGGGGGCGGTGGTGGCGGGCCAGCAGGCGGGCCTCCTCGGGGGTCCCGCCCTCACCTTCTACAAGGCCCACACCGCCTTAGGCCTGGGGCAGCGGGTGGGGGCGGCGGGGGTGTTCTGGATTGCCTCCCAGGATCATGACGTGGAGGAGGTGCGCCACCTGCACCTCCTGGTGGAGGAGGAGATCCGCACCCTCTCCCTCCCCCTTCCCCCTCTCCCTGCGGGGCGGATCCCCCTCGGTCCTTACCGGGAGGCCCTCTTGGCCTTCCTGGGGCCTTGGGCCCGGGAGGCCCGGGTGGCCTACGCCCTGGAGGCGGAAACCCTCGCCGAGTTTTTCGCCCGGGTGCTCCTGGCCTTCCTGGGGGAGCGGGGCCTCCTCCCCTTTGACCCCATGGCCGAGGAGCTTGCGCCCCTATTCCGGGAGGCCCTGGAGCGCGAGCTCTTAGACCCCTTGGCCAGTGCCGAGGCCATCAACCGGGAGGCCGCCCGCATCCGGGCCCTGGGCGGCAAGCCCCCCCTGCGGCGCAAGCCCGGGGCCACCAACCTCTTTCTGGAGACCGATGCCCGCAGGCTCCTCCTCTACCAGGAGGGGGCCTTTAGCGACGGGGTGCGGCGCTATACGAAGAAGGAGCTCTTGGAGATCCTCCACACCGACCCCTCCCGCCTCACCCCGGCGGCGGGCCTCAGGCCCGTTTTCCAGGACCTGGTCCTGCCCACGGCGGGGTTTGTGGTGGGGCCGAACGAGTTCCGGTATGTGGCGGAGCTCTCCGGGGTTTACGCCCTCTACGGCCTCCCCGTGCCCGCCCTTTTCCTCCGGGTCCAGGGGGTGGTCCTCGAGCCCCCCATCCGGCGCATCCTGGAGAGGTACCGCCTGGACCCCTGGGCCTTCCTGGAGGGGGGTGAGGCGGCCTTCCTGGAGGCCGTAGAGGGGGAGGTGGAGGGCTTCCGGGAGGTAGAGGGGGAGTTTTCCCGCCTCCTCCGGGAGGTGGAGGCCCTGGGGGAAAGGGCCAGGGCCCTGGAGCCCACCCTGGACCGCCCCTTCCGCCGCTTCCGGGCGAGGCTTCAGGGGGAAGGGGAGAGGCTTCTCAGGAAGCTCCTCCGCGCCCGGCTGGCGAGGGAGGCCCTCCTCCAAAACCACCTGGAGCGCCTGAAGCGCCACCTCCGGCCCTTCGGCCTGCCCCAGGAGCGGGTCTATCCCTTCGCCATGTACGCCCTGCGCCATGAGGAGGCCCTAGAGAGGCTTGAAAACGCCCCTCTGGAGGGTCGGGCGGTTCTGGTCCTGGGGTGATAGCATGAAGGGGGTATGAAGCGCCCCCTTTGGGTTCTGGGCCTTTTGGCCTTGGCCCCCTTTTTCGTCCGAGGCCAGGAGAAGGTCCTTCTCCTGAGGGTCCTCCTGCGGGAGGTCCCTTTAGGGCAGGAGGTGGTCCTGAGGCTTCCCGATGGGGAGGTCCGGGCCCGGGCCGGGGGGGAAGGGGTGGTGGTGGAGGGACGGGTTTACCCCTATTTGGACCTTTCCGTGCCCTACTTCGCCCTCGAGGGCCGGACCTACCGGGGCGGGCTGCGCCTCCTGGCCCAGGAGGGGAGGCTTTTCGTGGTGAACCTGGTTTCCCTGGAGGACTACCTCCTCGGCGTCCTGCCCGGGGAGGTCCCGGAGGGGTTTCCCCTCGAGGCCCTGAAGGCCCAGGCGGTGGTGGCCCGCACCTTCGCGGTCAACCGCCTGAACCCCAGGGCCCTCTACGACCTCTGCGCCAGCGAGCTCTGCCAGGTTTACCTGGGGCTTTCCGCGGAGAGGCCCAGGTACCGGGAGGCAGTGGCCGCCACCCGGGGCCAGATCCTGAGCTACGGGGGCCAGGCCATCTCCGCCCTCTACCACGCGGACTCCGGAGGCATGACCGCGGCGAGCGAGGAGGTCTTCCAGGCCGCCCTGCCCTACCTTCGGCCCCGGCCCGACCCCTATACCCGCAAAAGCCCCTGGCGGCGCGAGGTGAGCCCGGCCCAGGCGGAAAGGGTCCTCCTCGCCCTGGGCCTTACCCCGAGGGGCCAGGACCCCCCCCAGGTGCTGGAGCGCACACCTTCGGGGCGGGTGTTTAGGATGCGTCTCCTGGGGGTGGAGGTCCGGGGCCCCGAGGCCCAGCGCTTTCTGCGCCTCCTAGGCCTGCCCTCGGCCCTCGCGGACTTCCAGGGATGGGTGGCGGTGGGCCTGGGGGTGGGGCACGGGGTGGGCCTCTCCCAGTGGGGGGCCCGGGGCATGGCCGAGGCGGGCTTCGCCTACCGCGAGGTCCTGGGCCACTACTTCCCCGGGACCTTCCTCTCGGACCTCCTCCTGGGCCAAGGCCTGGCCCCTCCCCTGGCCCTGCGCTAGCCATGCTGATCCCCACGCCCATTGGCCCCCTTTGGCTGGAGGTTTCCCCTCGAGGGGTGCGGTGCCTGGAGCCGGCGCTCTTTCCCCGGGGGAAGGAGGCGGAGGGCCCCTGGGCAAAGCGGGTGGCGGAGGCCGTGGCCCGGTACTTCCGGGGGGAGAGGCCGTGCTTTTGGGATATACCCCTGGATTATTCGGGCCTGAGCCCGAAGCAGGTGGCGGTGTACGAGGCGACCCGGCGCATCCCGTACGGCAGGACGGTGAGCTATGGGTCCCTGGCCGAGGGCCTCGGCCTCTCCCCCCGGGCGGTGGGGGCGGCCCTCCGCGCTTGCCCCTTCTTCCTCCTCGTCCCGGCCCACCGGGTGGTGCACGCCGACGGGAGGCTCGGGGGCTTTGCCGGAAGGGAAGGGCTTAAGGCCTGGCTCCTCTCCTTTGAGGCGGGTGGGGCTTGATACCACCCCATGCGGGCCCCGGTAGAAAGCCCCCGCGAGGTTTGGGCGAGGCAGGAACCAAAAGCAAAGGGGGTCACACCTCCTGCCACAGGGCGAGGGCGAAGGGGGGCAGCTCGGGGCCCAGGAGCCTTCCCCCCTGGAGCTTGGCCCGGGCCCCCGAGAGGAGGTCCAGGGCCTCACCCCCCCGGGGGAAGACGCCGTGCAGGGGAAGGTCCTGCCGGAAGGGGCGGTCGCTGGCGTTCACCACCGCCAGGTAGGGCCCGCGGGTGAAGGCCAGGTGCCGGTCCTGGGCGTAGACCCGCCGGTAGGGGGCGGTGCGGAGCTCGGGATGGGCCTGGCGCAGCCTCGCCATCCTCCTCACCGCCTCGCGGAGCTCCCCCCGCCAGCGCCCTTCCTCCCACACCATCCCCCCGCGGTTCTCGGGGTCAGGGCCGCCCTCCATCCCCACTTCCTCCCCGTAGTAGACCGTGGGGTTTCCCGGGAGGAGGAAGAGGAGGCTCAGGGCCAGGCGCGCCCGGGCCACGTCCCCCCGGAGGAGGGAGAGGAGCCTCGGGGTGTCGTGGGAGGTGAGGAGGTTCATCTGGGCCAGGACCGCCGCCCAGGGATACCGGCCGAAGAGGTCCTCGAGGCGGTGGCTGAAGGCCAGGGCCTGGAGGGGTTCCACCCGCCCCAGGCCCGAGCGGGCGGCAAGCTCCCGGTCCAGGGCCTCCCCTCCCACGAAGCCTAGAACCGCCCGGGCGAGGGGGTAGTTCATCACCCCGTCAAAGATGTCCCCCTGGAGCCAGGCCTCGGCCTCCTCCCAGATCTCCCCCACGAGGTAGGCCTCCGGGTTTGCCCCCTTCACCCGCCTGCGGAAGGCCCGCCAGAACTCGGGGTCCGGGATCTCGTTGGGGACGTCCAGGCGCCATCCGTCCGCCCCGAAGCGCACCCAGTGCTCGGCCACGAAAAGGAGGTATTCCCGCACCTCCTGCGTTTCCACCCGGAGCTTGGGGAGCTCGGGGTTGCCCCACCAGGCCTCGTAGTTGGGGTTTTTCCCATAGGGGTTCAGGGGGAACCCCTTCACGTAGTACCAGTCCCGGTAGGGGCTCTGCTCGCCGTTTTCCAGGAGGTGCTGGAAGGCAAAGAAGGCCCGCCCGGTGTGGTTGAAGACCCCGTCCAGGACCACCCGGATCCCGTGAGCGTGGGCCTTTTCCAGAAGGTGCTTCAAGGCCTCGTTGCCCCCCAGGAGGGGGTCCACCTGGAGGTAGTCCGCGGTGTGGTAGCGGTGGTTGGCGGTGGAGAGGAAGATGGGGTTCAGGTAAAGGGCCTCCACCCCGAGGTCCAGGAGGTAGGAAAGCTTCTCCGCTACCCCCCAAAGCGTTCCCCCCTTGAAGCCCCGGAGGGTCGGGGGGGCCTCCCAGGGCTCGAGGGGCCCGGCAGGGGCGGGTCTGCCCGGGGGGCCCGCGCGGAAGAACCGGTCAGGAAAGATCTGGTAGAAGAAGGCGCCCTCGTACCAGGCCATGGGGACTAGTGTACCACAGAAAAAATGTTCCCGGATCACAAAACTCCTTGCCCCAGGAAGGCCCCTTTGGTATCCTCCCGGGGTGAAGGGTATGGGCCGCCTCTTCGTCATGACCGGGGCCAGCGGGGTGGGGAAGGGTACGGTGCGGGCCAAGGTGCTGGAGCGCACCCGCCTCTTCTACTCCATCTCCATGACCACCCGCCCTCCCCGCCCGGGGGAGCGGCACGGGGTGGATTACTACTTCGTGGACCGCCCCACCTTTGAGGCCCTCCTCGCCCAGGGCGGCTTCCTGGAGCATGCGGAGTACGTGGGCCATCTCTACGGCACGCCCAAGGCCCCGGTGGAGCGGGCCCTGAGGCGGGGGGAGGATGTCCTTTTGGAGATTGAGGTCCAGGGGGCCTTGCAGGTGAAGGAAAAGGTGCCCGAGGCGGTCCTCATCTTCCTCCTTCCCCCCTCCCTTTCCGAGCTGAAGCGGCGGCTCGTCTATCGGGGGACGGACGGCCCGGAGAAGATCGCCAGGCGCCTGGCCCAGGCCGAGTGGGAGATAAGGAACGCCCACCTCTTTGACTACGTGGTGGTGAACGACGTGCTGGAGGAGGCGGTGGCGGACTTCCTCGCCATCCTCACCGCCGAAGGGCGGCGCACCTCCCGGATGGCCCAGGTCCTGGAAAGGGCCCTGGCCCGGGATCCGGATCTGGAAAGCGAGCTGGAGGAGATCCTAAGGAGGCAGTATGGCGGAACCGGGGATTGACAAGCTCTTCGGCATGGTGGACTCCAAGTACCGGCTCACGGTGGTGGTGGCCAAGCGCGCCCAGCAGCTTTTGCGCCACCGCTTCAAGAACACCGTCTTGGAGCCGGAGGAAAGGCCCAAGATGCGGACCCTCGAGGGCCTTTACGACGACCCCAACGCCGTCACCTGGGCGATGAAGGAGCTCCTTCTGGGCAGGCTTGTTTTCGGGGAAAACCTCGTTCCCGAGGATCGGCTCCAGAAGGAGATGGAAAGGCTCTACCCCGTGGCGGAAGAGGAGGCCTAGATGGCCCGGGTCCTGGTGGCGGTCACGGGTGGGGTAGCCGCCATCAAGGTGCCCCACCTCCTCCGCCTCCTCAGGGCCCAGGGACACGAGGTTCGGGTGCTGGCCTCGAGGCGGGCCCTGGAGTTCGTCACCCCCCTTTCCCTGGCCGTGGCCGCAGGGGGGGAGGTGGCCACGGAGGAGGCCTGGTTCCGCCCCGATGGCCGGGCCCTGCACATAGAGCTCGCCCGGTGGGCCGAAGTGGTCCTGGTGGCCCCGGCCACGGTGGACGCCCTGGCCAGGGCCGCCTTGGGGCTGGCGGACGACCTCCTCGGCGCCACCCTCCTTGCCGGGGCTCCGCGGGTGGCCTGGGCGCCCGCCATGAACGAGGCCATGTGGCTTGCCCCCCAGACCCAGGCCCATGCCGAGCGGCTTAAGGCCCTGGGCCACGCCCTCTTTGGCCCCGCTTACGGCCCCTTGGCCGCCCTAGGGGAAGGGGAAGGCTGGGGGCGGATGCTGGAGCCCGAGGAGCTCGTGGAGCGCCTGAACGCCTTCCTCACCCCCAAGGACCTCGAGGGCCTCCGCCTGCTGGTCTCCGCCGGCCCCACCCGGGAGTACCTGGACCCGGTGCGCTTCCTCTCCAACCCTTCCTCGGGGCGCATGGGCTACGCCGTGGCCGAGGCGGCTCGGGACCGAGGGGCCCAGGTCTTCTTGGTTTCGGGCCCCACCGCCTTGCCCGACCCCTGGGGGGTGGAGGTGGTCCGCGTGGAAAGCGCCCTGGAGATGCGCCGGGCCATCCTGGACCGCTACCCTTGGGCGGAGGCCGTGGTGATGGCCGCGGCGGTAGCCGACTACCGTCCGGCGGAGGTTTCCCGGGAAAAGGAGCCCAAGGGGGAGGCGGAGAAGGTGGTCCGCCTCGTGCCCAACCCCGACATCCTCCAGGAGCTGGGGGAGCGGAAGGAGGGCAGGGTCCTGGTGGGCTTCGCCATGGAGACGGGGGAGGGCCTGGAGCGGGCCAAGGAGAAGCTGAGGCGGAAAAACCTGGACCTCATCGCCCTCAACTGGGTCAACCGGGAAGGGGTAGGCTTCGCTAGCCTGGAGAACGAGGTGGTGCTTCTCGCCAGAGACGGCCGGGTGTGGGAGCTGCCCCGCATGCGGAAGCGCCAGGTGGCCGACCGTATCCTGGATGCGGTCAAGGAGTTTTGGAAAGCGTAGGGATTGCGGATATGCGGAGCAAGGAGGAGCGGCACCGCGCCATCCAGGAGATCGTGAGCCGTGAGGAAATCGGCACCCAGAAGGAGCTGGTGGAAAGGCTGCGCCAGCTTGGGTTTGACGTCACCCAGGCCACGGTGAGCCGGGACATCGCCGAGCTCCGCCTCGCCCGGGTCGCCTTGGGCAAGGGACGGCACAAGTACGTCCTGCCCTCTTTGGAGCTTCCCGAGGACGTTTACGAGGAGCTCAAGCGCCAGTTTGGCCTCTTCGTCAAGGACGTGGACCGGGGAGGGAATGTTCTCGTGGTGAAGACCGCCGAGGGGCACGCCTCGGGCATTGCCCTCCTCCTGGACCGCCTCAAGCGGGACGAGATCGTGGGCACCCTGGCGGGGGAGGACACCATCCTCGTGGTGGCCCGCACCGAGGAGGGGGCCCGGGCCCTGGAGGAGGAGTTCGGGGGGCTTTTGGTGGCCGGGGGGCGCTGGAGGCGGGGCGCCCAGGCTTCCTCCTAGGGCCGTGGTGGAGTTCTTCCTGAAGTCCTTCCTGACCCTCTTCGTGGTCATGGACCCCGTGGGGCTGGTGCCCGTCTTCTTGGCCCTGGCCGGAGGGCGCTCCCCCAAGGAGCAGGCCCGCATCGCCAGGAAGGCGGTCCTGGTGGCCGGGGGGCTCCTCACCTTTTTCTTCTTCTTCGGGCGGGAGCTCCTCGCCTACCTGGGCATCAGCCTGGATGCCCTGCGGGTGGCCGGGGGCATCCTCCTCTTCCGCATCGCCACGGAGATGGTTTTCGCCCACCACGAACGGGAAACGGAGGAGGAGGCCAAGGAGGCCCTGGAGCGGGCGGACATCTCCGTCTTCCCCCTGGCCATCCCCCTGATCGCCGGGCCCGGGGCCCTGGCCAGCGTCTTGGTCCTGGGGGCGGAGGCGGGACGGGTGCCCCTTGGGGTGGGCATCGTCCTCCTCACCGCCTTCTTGGTCCTGGCCCTGGCCTACCTCTTTTTGAAGGCGGCGGTGGCCGTGCGCCGGGCCTTGGGGCGCACCGGGGTTAACGTGGTGACCCGGGTCCTAGGGGTCCTCCTCGCCGCCCTGGCCGTACAGTACGTGGCCAGCGGGGTCAAGGGCCTCCTTGGCTGAGGAGGAGCCGGGCGTGGGCGAGGGCGGCCTCCGTGTACTGGCCGGAGAGGAGGCGGGCAAGCTCCTTCACCCGTTCCTCTCCCTCTAAGACCTCCACCCGAACCTCCTCGCCTACCCTGGCCACCCGCAGGTGGCGGTGGGCCTTGGCGGCGATCTGGGGCAGGTGGGTGACCACGAGGACCTGCCGGGTTTCCCCGAGGCGGGCCAGGCGTTCCGCCACCTTCCAGGCGGTTTCCCCCCCGAGCCCCGTGTCCACCTCGTCAAAGACCACCGTGGGGGCCTCGGCCCCGGTCAAGAGGGCCAGGGCCAGGGCGAGGCGGGAAAGCTCCCCGCCGCTGGCCGCTCCCAGGGGGGCGGGGGGAAGGTGGGGGTTGGCGGAGAAGCGGAAGGCCACCTCCTGGAGGCCAAAGGGGCCGGGTTCGGGTAGGGGCCTGAGGTCCACGAGGAAGCGGGCCTTGGGGAAGCCCAGCTCTCCGAGCTCCCGCACCATCCCCGCCGCAAGCTCCCGGGCGGCCCTCTCCCGGGCCTCTCCCAGGGCCTCGCCCGCCCGCAGGAGGGCCTCCTGGACTTCCTGGAGCTCCTTCTCCAGCGCCTCGAGGCGCGCCTCCCCCCCTTCCAGCCTGGCCAGCTCCTCCCGGGCCCTTTCCCCGAAGGCCTGCACCTCCTCGAGGGTGGGGCCGTACTTGCGCTTCAGGCGCTCCAGTAGGGAGAGCCTTTCCTCCAGCTCGGCGAGGCGTCTCGGGTCGCCCTCCAGGCCCTCGAGGTAGTCGGCAAGCTCCCGGGCCACGGCCCGGACCCCCTGGAGGGCGGCCTCGAGGTCCTGGGCCAGGGCCTCCAGGGCCCGGTCAAACCGCCCCCCCGCCCTGAGCTCCCGGAAGGCCAGGTCCAGCCGGTCCAGGGCCTCCTCCTCCAAAAGGGTATAGGCGCGCCCCGCCCGCTCCCGAAGGGCCTCTAGGTGGCGGAGCCGCTTGGCCTCCTCTTCCAGCGCAAGGTCTTCCCCTACCCTCAGCCGAGCCTCGGCGATCTCCTGGATCTGGAAGCGGAGGAGGTCCTCCCGTGCCCGCTTCTCCCTAAGGGCCCCCTCCAGGGTCCGCCTTTCCTCCAGGAGGGCCTGGCGGCGGGCGTAAAGCCCCTGGTAGCGGGAAAGAAGGGCAGGGTCTAGGAGGGCGTCCAGGAGCTCCCGTTGCCTCCTGGGGGAGAGGAGGGCCAGGGCGCCGTGCTGAGCGTGGAGGGAAAGCCGCCTTTCCGCCTCTTCCTGGAGTTCCTTTAGGCTCACCACCTCCCCGTCAATGCGCGGGGTGGAGCGGCTGCCCACCCTGCGGGAGAGGACCCGGGGCTCCTCCCCGAGGAAGAAGGCGGTGACGAGGAGGCTGTCCCCAAAGGGGCCTACCATCCCTTCGGCCTTTTCCCCCAGGAGGAGGGCCAGGGCATCCACGAGAAGGCTTTTCCCCGCCCCCGTTTCCCCGGTGAGGACGTTGAGGCCGGGGGCGAGCTCCAGGGTGGCCTCGCGGATGGCGGCGAGGTTGTGCACCTCGAGGCGCTGGAGCATCCTTTCCATTTTAGGGGTCCTCCGGGGCAGACCTAGAGGCCCCAGATCTCCCCCGGGGCGAGCTCCACCAGGTTGCCCGCAGGGTCTTGGGTGTAGAGGCTCTTGCCCCGAGGCCAGCTTGCCCACCGGACGGGATACCCTGCCGCCCGGAGCCTTTCCGCCCAGAGGGGAAGATCCTCCGCCTTCACCCGGAAGGCCACGTGGACGCTTCCCCTGGCCCCGTGGGGGGGGAGGTGCTCGTCCCTTTCCGTGAGGCTTGGGTTGAAGACCAGGAAGACCCCCCTCCCGGCGCGGAAGAAGGCATGCCGGGGAGGGTGGAACTGGAAGCAGGGAAGGCCCAAAACCCCCTCATAGAAGGCCCGGGCCTGTTCCAAGTCCTCCGCGTAGACGGAAGTCTCCAGGACCTCCACTTACTTGAGCCGGGCGATGAGGTCGGCCACGGGGATGGCCTCGAGGGTGGTGGTCTTCACGCTTCCCCGGGAGGCCAGGTGGAGCATGGCCCGGGCCACGCTGGCGGCGTCCTCGGCTTCCACGATGTTCACGAAGTCATAGGGGCCCAGCACGGCGTACTGGGCCACCACCTTGACCCCGAAGTCCCGCTCCAGCTCCCCGTTCACCTCCTTGATGCGCTCGGGGTTTTTCACCAGGGTCTCGGCGCCGTCGTCCGTAAGGGTGCTTAGTACAATAAAGGTAGGCATCCCTCCTCCTTTCCTTTAGTCTATCCCTCCTCGCCCTCGAGGACCACCCCGCTCCTCCACGGGCAGGCTCCCTTCCAGGCAGGGAAGGGGTACCTCCCCTTCGGCCGCTACTTGGTAAAGAAGGTCACCTTCTCCCTTCCAGTAGAGCTCCACCTGTCTTTCCCGGGCGCTCACCCGGAGGGAGGGGAGGGCGAGGTAGCGCCAGAGCTTCTCCCTGCGGTCCACCCCCTCCGTGGTCCGGGAGAGGACCTCCACCACCAGGCAAGGCGCCTCCTCGTGAAAGGGGTTTTCCGGGGGCGGGGGGCAGACCGCCCTCAGGCCCGGGTAGTAAAAGGTGGCTTCCCCGACCCTTAGCTTCATGTCCGCCACGTAGAGGCGGCACCCCTCAGGGGGGAGAGGAGATGGTGGAGGTTGCCCACGAGGAGGTTGTGGGCCCGGCCCGCCCCGGCCATGGCGTAGGCCACCCCCTCCACGAGCTCGCGCTTTTGAGGGTAGGCGGCCTCCTCCTTCAGGTACTCCTCCGGGGAAAGCCGCTTAAGCCTCGCAGGCTCGCCCATTACTCCCACTCTATCGTGGCCGGGGGCTTGGAGGTGATGTCGTAGACCACCCGGCCGATCTCGGGCACCCGCCTTGTGATGCGCCGGGCCGCCTCATCCAAGAACTCCAGGGGAAGCCTCGCCCAGTCGGCGGTCATGAAGTCCTCGGTGGTGACGGCCCTTAGGGCCAGGACGTGGCCATAACGCCGTTCGTCCCCGGCGACCCCCACGCTCCTTAGAGGCGTGAGGACGGCCAGGGCCTGGGCCACCTTCTCGTAGAGGCCCCACTCCTTAAGGAGGCTTACGAAGAGGTCGTCCGCCCGCCTTAGGATTTCCAGGCGCTCCTCCGTCACCTCCCCCAGGATGCGCACGGCCAGGCCAGGACCGGGGAAGGGGTGGCGGAGGCGGATGGTGTCGGGAAGCCCCAGGAGGAGGGCGAGCTCCCGCACCTCATCCTTGAAGAGGAGGCGGAAGGGTTCCAGGAGCTCAAACCCCAGGTTCTCCGGCAGGCCCCCCACGTTGTGGTGGCTCTTGATCTTGGCTGCCCCGGGCCCCCCGGCGGACTCAATCACGTCCGGGTAGAGGGTGCCCTGGGCGAGGAACCGGAAGGGTCCCTCCCGTTGGGCCACCTCGGAGAAGACCTCCACGAAGGCCCGTCCGATGGCCTTGCGCTTCTCCTCAGGGTCCTCCACGCCCTTTAGGGCCTCTAGGAAGCGCCCTTTGGCGTCCACCACCAGGAGGTTCACCCCAAGGGCCCTCAAGGCCCCCTCCACCTCCTCCCTTTCCCCCAGGCGCAAAAGCCCGTGGTCCACGAAGACCGCCAGGTGGTCCACCCCCGCCCGGGCGAGGAGGAGGGCTAAGGTGGAGGAGTCCACCCCGCCGGAGACGGCAAGGAGGACCCGATCCTTTCCCACCCTTTCCCCTACCTCCCGAAGGAGGCCTTCCAGGACGTGCTCTGGGGTCCAGTCCCGCTTGACTCCGGCGATTTCCAGGAAATTCTCTAGGATCTGGATCCCCTTGGGGGTGTGGGCCACCTCGGGGTGGAACTGGACCCCGAAGGCCCGGCCGTCCGGGGACTCCATGGCGGCCACGGGGTTTTCCTCGGTCTCGGCCGCCACCCGCCACCCTGGGGGAAGCTCGGTGACGGCGTCGGCGTGGCTCATCCAGACCTGGACCTCCCCCTGTAGGCCCCGGAAGAGGGGGCCCTGGTGACGGGTGAGGAGGGCCTTGCCGTACTCCGCCCTGCCGGCCCTCTCCACCTTTCCCCCGAGCTCCTTGGCCAGAAGCTGCATGCCGTAGCAGATCCCGAGGACAGGGAGGCCGGAAGAGAGAAGGCGGGGGTCGGGGCGGGGAGCGTCGGGTTGGAAGACGCTTTTGGGCCCTCCGGAGAGGATGAGGGCCTGGGGGCGGTGCTTGAGGACCTCCTCCAGGGGGGCATCCCCGGGGAGGATGAGGGAGAAGGTGCGGAGTTCCCTAAGCCTCCTTGCGATGAGCCTCGTGTACTGGGAGCCGAAGTCCAGGACCAGGACCACGGGGCCAAGTATACGTTTTCCTATGGTCCTCGAGGTGGTGTAATGAGGGTATGGCCGAGGTGGAGAGCTTCGCCCTGGACCACACCAAGGTACGGGCCCCCTACGTGCGCCTGGCGGGGAGGAAGGCCCTCGCCGGGGGCGTGGTGGAGAAGTACGACCTGAGGCTCGCCCAGCCCAACCGAGAGGCCCTGCCCACGGCGAGCCTGCACACCCTGGAGCACCTCCTCGCCGGCTACCTCCGGGACCACCTCCCGGGGGTCATTGACCTCTCCCCTATGGGCTGCCGCACGGGGTTCTACCTGGTGGTGGAAGGCCCCCTGGGGGAGGAAAGGGTCCTGGAGGCCTTCGCCAAGGCCTTGGGGGACGTCCTCGCCCACGAGGGCCCCGTCCCGGGGGCAAGCCACAAGGAGTGCGGCAACTACCGGGACCACGACCTGAAGGGCGCCAAGGCCTGGGCGGAAAGGGTGCTGAAGGCGGGCCTTAGGGTCCAGCCCACCCTTCCCCTATGACCGCCTTCTTCGCCGCCGAGCCCGAGGAGGCCGCCGCCCTCCGGGAGGCCCTGGGGGCGGAGGAGGCCCTCCAGGCCCCCGTTCCCCTCCACCGCGGGCGGGGAGTCTTGGTGGCGGAAACGGGCGTGGGCAAGGTGGCGGCGGCCATGGCCGTGGCCCACGTCCTCACCCGCTTTGCCCCCGAAGCGAGCTTCTTCCTTGGGGTGGCGGGGGCCTTGGACCCTTCCCTCAAGGCCCTGGACCTCCTCCTCGCGGAGCAGGCGGTGCAGTGGGACGTGGACCTCACCCCCTTCGGCCGCCTCCCCGGGGAGACCGCCTTGGGGGTGCGCTTCTTCCCCTCGGACCCCGCCCTCCTCGCCCGGGTGGAGGAGGCGGCAGGGCGCCTCGGCCTGCCCCACCGCCTCGGGGTGGTGGCCACGGGGGATAGGTTTTTGGCGGACCCCAAGGAGGCCCAGGGCCTCCGGGAGCGCTTCGGGGCCCAGGCCGTGGAGATGGAGGGGGCGGCTGCCCTCATGGTGGCCTTCCGTTTCCGCCACCCCATGGCCCTGGTCCGCGCCGTCACCGACGGGGCGGGGGAGGGGGCGGCCTTGGACTTTCAGGCCTTTTTGCGGGAGGCCTCGAGGCGGCTCGGCCTCCTCGCCCGGGCCCTCGTATACTGAAGGGGGGGTCTCCATGGAAATCCGGCTCTTCGCGGGGAGCGCCCACCCCGATCTCGCCCGGCGGATCGCGGGGGCCCTGGGCGTGCCCCTGGGCCAGGCCCTGGTGGACCGCTTTCCCGACGGGGAGGTGCGGGTGCGGCTTCTGGAGAGCGTCCGCGGGGAGGACGTCTACCTGGTCCAGCCCACCTCGCCTCCCGTGAACGACCACCTCATGGAGCTCCTCCTCCTGGCCGACGCCGCCCGGCGCAGCTCCGCCGCCCGCATCAACGCCGTCCTCCCTTACTTCGGCTACGCCCGCCAGGACAAGCAGACGGAGGGCCGGGAACCCATCAGCGCCAAGCTGGTGGCGAGCCTCCTAGAGAGGGTGGGGGTGGAGCGGGTCATCGCCATAGACCTCCACGCCCCGCAGATCCAGGGCTTTTTTGACATCCCCGTGGACCACCTCTCGGCGGTGCGCCTCTTTGCCCGCTACCTGCAGGAGCGAGGCCTTACGGAAAACGCCGTGGTGGTCTCCCCGGACGCGGGCCGGGCCGAGGAGGCGAGGCGGCTTGCGGAACGGCTTGGCCTTCCCTTCGCCATGCTGGCCAAGCGCCGCCACGGGCCCCGCGAGACCTCCGTCACCTACGTGATCGGGGACGTGGAGGGGAAAAGGCCCCTTCTCATAGACGACATCGTCTCCACCGGGGGGACGATCAGGCGGGGGGTGGAGGCCCTCCTCGAGGCGGGGGCCCTCCCCGGGGTGGTGGTCATGGCCACCCACGCCGTTTTGGTGGGGGGGGCGCGGGAGAACCTGGCCCATCCCGCCATCCAGGAGGTGGTCTTTACCGACACCATCCCCTTGAAGGACGGGGGCTACACCGTCCTCTCCACCGCCGAGCTTCTCGCGCAGGCCATCCGCCGGGTCCACACCAACCAGTCCGTGAGCGCCCTCATCTAGGGGTGTGGTACACTCCTCTTCGTGCGCCCCTAGGGGGCGAGGGAGGAGCCATGGAGTACCGCCTGAAGGCCTACTACCGCGAGGGGGAGCGGCCTGCCGCCCTGAGGCGGGTGGGGAAGCTCCCCGGGGTCATCTACAACCGGAGCCTGAACCGCAAGGTCTACGTGGACCTCTCGGAGTTTGACAAGGTCTTCCGCCAGGCCTCCATCCACCACGTGATCGTCCTGGAGCTTCCTGACGGCCAGGAACTGCCTACCCTGGTGCGCCAGGTGAACCTGGACAAGAGGCGCCGCCGCCCGGAGCACGTGGACTTCTACGTGCTCTCCGACGAGCCCGTGGAGATGTACGTCCCCTTGCGCTTCGTGGGGACCCCCGTGGGCGTAAGGGAGGGGGGGGTGCTCCAGGAGGTCCACCGGGACATCCTGGTCCGGGTCTCCCCCAGGAACATCCCCGAGTACATTGAGGTGGACGTTTCCGGCCTCGGCATCGGGGACAGCCTCCACGCCGCCGACCTCACGCTCCCCGAAGGGGTGAGGCTCGCCATGCCCCCGGAGGAGACCCTGGCCGCGGTGGTGCCCCCGGAGGACGTGGAGAAGCTGGCGGCTGCGGCGGCCGAGGCCCCCGCCGAGCCCGAGGTTATCCGGAAGGGCAAAAAGGAGGAGGAGGCCTGATCCCTACCCCCCTGGGGCTTCCCTAGGGGCGGCCCCCCTGCCTTGGCCTGGGGGAGCGCATGTTTTTGGTGGTGGGGCAGGGCAATCCGGGGGAGGCCTACGCCCGGACCCGGCACAACGTGGGCTTCATGGTCCTGGACCGGTTGGGCCTTCGCTTCCAAAGAAGGGGGGAGGCCCTCCTGGCCGAGGCCGAGGTGGGGGGCGAGCGGGGGGTTTTCCTGAAGCCCCTGACCTACTACAACCTCGCGGGGCGGGCCGTGGCCCCCCTGGCCCGCGCCTACGGGATTCCCCCGGAAAGGATCCTGGTGGTCCACGACGAGATGGACCTGCCCTTGGGCCGCCTGCGCCTCAAGGCCGGAGGAAGCCCCGCGGGGAACCGGGGGGTGGCCTCCATCGCCGAGGCCTTGGGCACCCTGGCCTTTCCCCGCCTCAGGATCGGCATCGGCAAGCCCCCCTCCAAGGAACTCGGCGCGGCGTACGTCCTCTCGCCCTTTGCCCCTGAGGAGGAGCCCTTGCTGGAGCGGGTCCTCGAGGCCGCCAAGGAGGCGGTCCTCTGCTGGGTGAGGGAGGGCCTTTTGCCCTGTGCGGGCCGCTACAACGGGCTGGACCTGCGCCGGACGGGTAAGCTCTAGGCATGTCCGGACCCAGGGTTCTCCTCATCGCCGGGGGAAGGAGCCCGGAGCACGAGGTTTCCCTTTCTTCCGCCGAGGGCGTGCTTAGGCATCTGCCCTACCCTAGGGAGCTCGCCGTCATCGCCAAGGACGGGGCCTGGCTTCTGGGGGAGGAGGCGCTCCAGGCCCTCGAGGCCAAGGTGGCGCCGAAGGGGGTGCACCCCTTCCCACCCCCCCTGGACTGGGAGCGCTACGATGTGGTCTTCCCCCTCCTGCACGGCCGCTATGGCGAGGACGGCACCCTTCAGGGCTTCTTGGAGATGCTGGGCAAGCCCTACGTGGGGGCGGGGGTGGCGGCGAGCGCCCTCTCTATGGACAAGGACCTTTCCAAGCGGGTCCTGGCCCAGGCGGGCATCCCGGTGGTGCCCTGGGTGGCCCTCTACCGGGGGGAGACCCCCTTTGTCCCCTTTGAGCCCCCCTTCTTCGTGAAGCCGGCCAACACCGGATCCAGCATCGGCATCTCCCGCGTGGAGCGCTACGCCGACCTGGAGGGGGCCTTGGAGGAGGCCTTTCGGCATGACGAAAAGGCGGTGGTGGAAAAGGCCCTCCCCAAGGTGCGGGAGCTGGAAGTGGGGGTCCTGGGGAACCTCTTCGGGGAGGCGAGCCCGGTGGGGGAGGTGCGCTACCAGGCCCCCTTTTACGACTACGAGACCAAGTACACCCCAGGCCGGGCGGAGCTCCTCATCCCGGCCCCCCTGGACCCGGGGACCGAGGAAACCGTCCAGGAAACCGCCCTGAAGGCCTACCGGCTCCTGGGCCTCCGGGGCATGGCCCGGGTGGACTTCTTCCTGGCGGAGGGGGAGCTTTACCTGAACGAGGTGAACACCATCCCGGGCTTTACCCCCACCAGCATGTTCCCCAGGCTTTTCGCCGCCAAGGGCCTGGGCTATCCCGAACTCCTCAAGCGTTTGGTAGAACTGGCCTTGGAATAGCCTCCTTTCCCGTAGAATGAAGGGGAAGGGAAAGGAGGCTTATGGACCTCTTAGGGCGGCTTGGCCTTTCGGGTAAGCGGGTTCTCCTCCTCCACCACGACGACCTGGGCCTGACCCACGCCCAGAACGGGGCCTACCAGGCCTTGGGCTTTCCCACGGGAAGCGTCATGGTGCCGGGGGCCTGGGCCTGGGGCGTGCGGGGGCGGGACCTGGGGGTGCACCTCACCCTCACCAGCGAGTGGCCCGCCCCAAGGATGCGCCCCCTCACGGAGGGGGAAAGCCTGCGGGACGAGACGGGGGCTTTTCCTCCCTCCCCGGAGGCCCTGTGGAAGCAGGCCCGGGCCGAGGAGGTGGAAAGGGAGCTTCGCGCCCAGATCCAGGCCGCCTTCGCCCTCTTTGCCCCTACCCACCTGGACACCCACCAGGGGGCGATCCTCCGGCCCGACCTGGCGGAGGTCTACCTGGGTTTGGCCCAAGGGTATGGCCTCCCCGTGTACCTCCCGGAGCGCCTCGAGGGCCTGGGCGTTCCCGAGGCCTTTCTCCCCGACCTGGTGCGCCTCATGGAGCGGGCCCCCTTCCCCAGGGTGCGCTTTCTGGACCCTTACGGCCTTCCCCCTGAGGAGCGGCTGGGCTTTTACCTGGACCTGAGCCGCCTGGGGCCCGGCCTCTACTACCTGGTCCACCACAGCGCCCTTCCCACCCCCGAGGGCCGGGCCCTCCCCGATTGGCCTACCCGGGAGGCCGACTTCTTCGCCCTAAGCCATCCGGAGGTGCGGCGGGTGCTCTCCGAGTTCCACCCCCTCACTTGGCGGCAGGTCAAGGAGGCGCTATGAAGGCCTGGCGCTACGCCTCGGGGCAGCTCGGCCTCACCCTGGTTTCGGAAAGCTTCGGCACCTACCTGGCCTTCTTTTACCTGGAGAAGCCGGGGCTTTCCGCGGCCTTTTACGCCCTCGCCCGCACGGTCTACGCCTTCTGGGATGCCGTACCACGGGGCTTGCCAACTGAGGGGGCAGTACATCTCCGACTGGCCCCTCATCACCTTCCAGGACGGGAAGGGAGCCCTCTACCGGGAGGGGCAGTACCTCTACCTTGCGGCCTGGCCTCAGGAACGCCCTCCGCACCGCGCTGCACCGCCTCTGGCTCATGGGAAACGTCCACGTGGACCCCGACGTGGCCTACTTCCGCACGCGCTTCAACCTGCTCAAGCCCGAGGAGATGCGCCTCCAGGAGGCCCTGGCCCACCTCACCGGCTTCAAGGCCACCTCGGACCCCCCTGCCTGGCTTTCGCCGGAGGAGGGGGAGCGCCTGGAGGCCTTCCTTGCCCAGGAGGTCCCGGCGCGGCGCCTTGGCCCTTACCGGTTTAGGGTAGGGGAGGATGAGGTGGATTATGCTGCCCTTTTATAAGCGCCTCCACAGGAAGGCCGACGGGAGGGAACTCCTCCTCTACAGCCTGAACCCCCTCGAGGACCCCCCTCTCCCGGAGCCCGCCGAGCCCTTCCGCCCCGCCCCCCACCTCCGCTACCACCCCTTGAGGGGGGAGTGGGTGGTCTATGCTGCCCACCGCCAGGAGCGCACCTTCCTTCCCCCCAAGGAGCACTGCCCCTTGTGCCCGAGCCGGGAAGGGGGCTTTCCCACGGAGATCCCCTTCCCCTCTTTCCAGGTGGCCGTCTTTGAGAACCGCTTCCCCTCCTTCGTGGAGGAGGCCCCCCCGCCCCCAGAGGGCCTCCCCGTGCCCGCGGGGGAGGCTTTGGGCCGGTGCGAAGTGGTGGTCTACACCGAGGCCCACGCGGGCAGCCTGGCCACCCTTTCGGAGGAGGAGCGCCTTCTTCTTGCCTATGTGTGGCGGGACCGGTACGAGGTCCTCTACGCCCTTCCCGGAGTCCGGTTCGTTATGCCCTTTGAGAACCGCGGGGAGGCGGTGGGGGTCACCCTCCACCACCCCCACGGGCAGATCTACGCCTATCCCTTCATTCCTCCCGTGTTGGAAAGGGAAAGTCGTGCCTTCCGGGAAGGCCCGGTGCTCCTGGAACTCCTCCCAAGGCTTGGCCCTTATGGGGTGGATGAGGAGGAGGGCTTCCTCGCCTTCGTGCCCCCCTTTGCCCGCTATCCCTTTGAGGTCTGGGTGGCGCCCCGGGAAAGGCACCCCGGCCCCTGGACCTTCTCGGAAGGGGAGATGGCGGCCTTCGCCAGGCTTTTGGGCCGGGTGGTGGCCCGCTACGACGCCCTCTTCCGCGAGCCCTTTCCCTACGTCATGGTCTTCCACGCCGCCCCCTTGGGGGAGGAGCGCACCTTCCACTTCCACGTGGAGTTCTACCCTCCCAGGCGTACCCGGGATAAGCTCAAGTTCCTGGCGGGGACGGAGCTTGGGGCGGGCACCTTCGTGGTGGACGCTCTGCCCGAAGACACCGCGCAAAGGCTTAGGGAGGTTCTATGAAGTACCTGCTTGCCCTGGACCAAGGCACCACCTCGAGCCGGGCCTTCCTCTTCACCCTGGAGGGGAGGCCCGTGGCGGGGGCCCAGCGGGAGGTCCGGCAGCTTTACCCCAGGCCGGGCTGGGTGGAGCACGATCCCCTGGAGCTTTGGGAGACGACCCTCTTTGCGGCGCGGGAGGCCCTTAGGAGGGGCGGGGTGGAGGCGGGGGAGGTTGTGGCCCTGGGGCTCACCAACCAGCGGGAGACCACCCTCGTTTGGGACCGGAAAACCGGGGAGCCCCTCTATCACGCCCTCGTGTGGCAGGACCGGAGGACGGCGCCCCTTTGCGAGGCCTTGAGGGCGAGGGGCCTCGAGCCCCTCTTCCGGGAGCGGACCGGGCTCCTCCTGGGCCCCTACTTCTCGGGGACGAAGCTCTTATGGCTCCTGGAGAACGTGCCTGGGCTAAAGGCGCGGGCGGAGCGGGGGGAGGTCCTCTTCGGCACCGTGGACACCTGGCTCATCTGGCGGCTCACCGGGGGCAGGGTCCACGCCACCGACCCCACCAACGCGAGCCGGACCCTCCTCTTCAACCTCCACACCCTGGCTTGGGACCCAGATCTTCTTGAGGCCCTAAGGATCCCCGCCTCCCTCCTTCCCGAGGTGCGGCCCTCGGACGGGGACTTCGGGGAGACCCTTCCCGAGCTCCTCGGGGCTTCCCTTCCCATCCGGGGGGTGCTGGGGGACCAGCAGGCGGCCCTCTTCGGGCAGGGGGCCCTGGGAGAGGGGGAGGGGAAGTGCACCTGGGACCGGGGCCTTCCTCCTCCTGAACACGGGGGAAAGGCCGGTGCCCTCGCAAAGGGGCCTCCTTACCACGGTGGCCTGGAGCCTTGGGGGAAGGGCCACCTACGCGTTGGAGGGGAGCGTCTTTGTGGCGGGGGCGGCGGTGGGGTGGCTCAAGGAGGTGGGCCTCCTCCGGGAAAGCGGGGAGGTGGAGGCCCTGGCGGGGAGCGTGGCGGACGCGGGGGGGGTGTTCTTCGTGCCCGCCTTCACCGGGCTTGGCGCCCCCCACTGGGACCCCTACGCCCGGGGGGCCATCCTGGGCCTCACCCGGGGGACCACGCGGGCCCACCTGGCCCGGGCGGCCCTGGAGGGGGTGGCCTTCTCCGTGCGGGACGTGGTTCTGGCCATGGAGGAGGAGGCGGGGCTTAAGCTCAAGCTCCTGAAGGCGGACGGCGGCATGGCACAAAACCGCCTCTTCCTCAAGCTCCAGGCGGACCTCCTGGGGGTGCCGGTGGCGGTGCCAGAGGTGACGGAGACCACCGCCTTGGGGGCGGCCCTCATGGCGGGGGTGGGGGCGGGGGCGCTCTCCTTGGGGGAGGTGCCCGCCCTTGGGCGGGAGGCGGGAAGCTTCTTCCCCGAGATGCCCCAAGAGAGGCGGGAGGCCCTCTACCGCAGGTGGCGGGAGGCGGTGGAAAGGGCCAAGGGCTTGGCCAGGGAGGATGAGGATGGACCGGGAAGCCCTCTTTGAACGCCTGAAGGAGCCCTTTGACCTCCTTGTTCTGGGGGGCGGGGCCACGGGGGCCGGGGTCCTGTGGGAGGCCACCCTGAGGGGCCTCAAGGCCGCCTTGGTGGAGGCCAGGGACTTCGGCGCGGGGACGAGCTCCCGCTCCACCAAGCTCCTCCACGGGGGGGTGCGGTACCTGGAGCTCGCCCTGAGGCGCCTGGACCGGCGCCAGCTTAGGCTGGTGGTGGAGGCCCTCCAGGAGCGCAAGGTGGTCCTGGGCCTCGCCCCCCACCTGGCGCGGCCCCTCACCCTGGTCACCCCCCTCTTCCGCCCCCTGGAGCTCCCCTATTACTACCTGGGCCTCAAGCTCTACGATCTATTGGCGGGGAAAAGGCGCCTCGCCCCAAGCCGCCTCCTTCCCCCCGAGGCGGTGCGCCGCCTCTTTCCGGAGCTGCCTCCCACCCTGGGCGGGGTGGCCTACCAGGACGGGCAGTTCGCCGACTTCCGCTTGAACCTGGCCCTTGTGCTCTCGGCCCTGGAGCGGGGGGCGGTGGCGGTGAACCACGCCGAGGCCACGGCCCTTCTCCTGGAGGGGGGAAGGGTGCGGGGGGCGGCGGTGCGGGACAGGCTTTCGGGCAAGGAGGTGGAGGTGCGGGCGAAGGTGGTGGTGAACGCCACCGGCCCCCTGGCCGACCGGGTGCGGCGTCTATTGGACCAAGATCTCCCCCCCCTCCTCACCCCCTCCAGCGGGGCCCACCTGGTGCTGGACTACCCCTTGGAGGCGGGCCTCCTCCTGCCTAAGACGCGGGATGGCCGGGTCCTCTTCCTCCTGCCCTACCGGGGGATGGCCCTCCTCGGCACCACCGACCTTCCCGCCGAGCCCACCCCCTGCCCCCCCCCCCGGGAGGAGGAGGTGGCCTACCTCCTGGAGGAGATCAGGCCCTACCTGGGGGACCTCTCGGGCCGGGTGCGGGCGGCCTGGTCGGGCCTGAGGCCCCTGGTGGGGAAGGGGGAGACCAAGCTCCTCGTGCGCGACCACTACCTGGAGGAAAGGCAAGGCCTCTACACCCTGGTGGGGGGAAAGTGGACCACCTTCCGCCGCATGGCCCAGGACCTGGTGGAGAGGATCGCCCAAGACCTGGGCCTTTCCCTTCCCCCCTCTCCAAGCCACGCCACCCCCCTCCTTGGGGCAGGGCCCAAGCCCCCCCTTCCCCTCCCCGAGGAAAGGGCCCGGCACCTCTACGAGACCTACGGGACCCTGGCGGGGGAGGTCCTGGCCCTGGGGGAGAGGCCCCTTCTCCCCGGGCTTCCCTACCTGGAGGGGGAGGTGGTGTGGGCCGTGCGACGGGAGCTTGCGAGGAAGCCCTTGGACGTGCTGGCCCGGAGGATGGGTCTCGCCCTCCTGGACCGGGGGAAGGCCCTGGAGGCCTTGCCCCGGGTGGTGGAGCTCATGGCGCCCCTTTTGGGCTGGGGCGAGGAGAGGAAGCGGGCGGAGCTGGAGGAGGCCCGGGCGCTCTTGCCTGGACTTTGCTAGCTTTCTTGGCTCCGTTCCACGGGGATGGTCTCCTTCAGGATGGCCCGGACCCTCTCCCCAGGGATGGTCTCCTCCCGGAGAAGCTCCTCGGCGATCCGGTGCATGGCCTCCCCGTGCGCCAGAAGAACCTGACGGGCTTTGGCGTAGGCCTCGTCTAGGATTTTGCGGATGTCCTCGTCAATGAGCCTGGCCGTCTCCTCGGAATGGTCCTTTTTCTTGGCGATCTCCTCGCCCAGGAAGATGGGTCCCGAGTCCGAGCCCCAAGCGATGTTCTTGAAGTGCTCCCCCATGCCCCAGTCCAGGACCATCCGCTTGGCGAGCTGGGTAGCCCGCTTGAAATCGTCCTGGGCCCCGGTGGTGACGGTGCCCGTGAAGAGCTCCTCCGCTACCCGCCCCGCCATGAGGACGGCCAGCTCGTCCATGAGGTGGTCCTTGGAAACCAAGACCCGTTCCTCGGGCTTGCTCCATCTTGCTCCCAGGGCCATGCCTCGAGGGACGATGGAGACCTTCTCTGTTTTGTCGGCATGGGGCAGCACCTCCCCCACCACCGCATGCCCCGCCTCGTGGTAGGCCACGGCCCGCTTCTCTTCCTCGGAGAGCTTTAGGGCGGAGCGCTCCAGGCCCAGGACGATCTTGTCCAGGGCCTTGAGGAAATGGTCCTTGCGGACCCTCCTTTCCCCTTCCCGGGCGGCGAGGAGGGCGGCCTCGTTCACCAGGTTTTTGAGGTCGGCCCCCGAGAAGCCCGGGGTAAGGTGGGCGAGCTCCAGGGGATCCACGTCTTCCGCGATGGGCTTGTTCCGCATGTGTACCCGCAGGATCTCCTTCCGCTCCTCCAAGGAGGGGAGGCCGACCACCACTTGACGGTCAAAGCGCCCCGGCCGGAGCAGGGCGGGGTCCAGGATGTCGGGGCGGTTGGTGGCGGCCAGAACGATGACCGAGGTGTCCTTTTCAAAACCGTCCATCTCCGAGAGGATTTGGTTCAAGGTCTGCTCCCTTTCGTCGTGGCCGCCCCCGATGCCCGCGCCACGTTTTCTGCCGATGGAGTCTAACTCGTCAATGAAAATAATGCTGGGCGCGTTTTTGCGGGCGTCCTCAAAGAGGCTCCGAACCCGGCTTGCCCCCACCCCCACGAACATCTCCATGAACTCGCTCGCCGAAACGGAAAAGAAGGGTACCCCCGCTTCCCCCGCCACCGCCCGGGCGAGGAGGGTCTTCCCGGTGCCCGGGGGGCCCACCAGGAGAACGCCCTTTGGGATCTCCGCCCCGAGCTCTAGGTACTTTTTGGGGTTTTTTAGAAAGTCCACCACCTCCATAAGCTCCCGCTTGGCCTCCTCGTGTCCGGCCACGTCCTTGAAGGTGGTGCTTACGCGCTTCTCCTTGCCGTAAAGCCGGGCCCGGCTCTGGCCGAACTGCATCACCTGGCCTGCCCCGCCCTGGGCCCGCATGAAGAAGAACCAGAAGAAAAGGATGAGGAGCAGGGTAGGGCCGATGTAGAGGAGGACCTGGGGCCAGAGGGAAGGGGGTTTGGTGACGATCCTGACCCCGTTGCCTTCCAGGAAGCGAAGGAGTTCGGGGTCTTGGACCTGGGCCGGAGGCAGGGGGACCTGGAAGCGCCGGGAAACCCGCTCCCCTTGGGGGGTAAGGAAGCGTTCGGGCTCCTTGAGGAGGCCTTGGATGCGGGTTTCTTCCAGGGTGACCTCCGCGACCTTACCCTGGCGGACCAGGTCTCGGAACTCCGTGTAGGAAAGGGTGGGGGCGGGGGGACCGGTGAGGGTGGTGTAGGCCAGGTAGCCCAGAAGGAGCACGAAGACTAGGGTGAAGGGGTTGATTCGGTGTGGCAACGTCTACCTCCCTTGCCCCATGGTAGCGCCTTCCCGGTGAGAAGAGGGTAAGCCCACCAACCCTATCCTGGGTTGCCCGGAGGAGGCCCCCCATTTTGGGGTACGCTAGGGCCCATGCGGGTCTTCGCCATCGCCGACCCCCACCTTTCCCGCGTGCGCCCGAAGCCTATGACCATCTTCGGGCCCGCTTGGCAGGGGCACCCCGAGGCCTTCTTCCGGGGCTGGCGCGAAGTGGTGGGCCCGCAGGACCTGGTCATTGTGGCGGGGGACATCTCCTGGGCCATGCGCCTTTCCGAGGCCCTTCCTGACCTCATGGACCTCTCGGCGCTTCCCGGAGAGAAGGTGCTGCTTAAGGGCAACCACGATTACTGGTGGCCTTCCATCAGCCGGCTCCGGGCGGTCCTGCCGGAAGGGATGTACGCCCTGCAAAACGATGCCCTGGTGCTCAAGGGGGTCGCGGTGGCGGGCACCCGGGGTTGGGAGTACCCTCCCAAGACCCCCGAGGACGAGCGGATCTTCGCTCGCGAGGTGGAGCGGCTGGAGCTTTCCCTGAAGGCCGTGAGGGCAAGGCCTTACCGCCACCTGATCCTCGCCTTCCACTTCCCGCCCTTTGGCCCGGGGGGAGAGCCGACCGCTCTTTTGCAGAAGGCGGTGGAGGCGAACCCGGAGGCCATCGTCTACGGCCACCTCCACGGTGCGGACCCCGAGCGCCTTCCCAAGGCCTATAACGGCATTCCCCTTCACCTGGTGGCGGCGGATGTCCTGGGGTTCCGGCCCAAGCTTGTGCTGGAAACCGGAGATTAGGGGTCATACCCCTCCATGCGGACCCAAGTCCGCATGGGGGCCCCGGTGGAAAGTTCCCGCGAGGTTTTGGCTAAGAGCGCAGGAACCAAAGCATAAGGGCATTACCGGCGCCCCCTGGGCCAAGGCCCGGGGGCGGGCGGATGACCCTCCAAACGCTTTCCCCCCACGGTAGCGTGGGGGGAAGCTTTGTGTCCTGGACTTGGTGGGCGGCGTAGGACTTGAACCTACGACCTCTCGCGTGTGAGGCGAGCGCTCTTCCGCTGAGCTAGCCGCCCTCAGCCTCCATGAAGGTTAACACGGGGCCGTGGGGCCTGTCAACGCAGGGCGTAGGATGAGACCTGTGAGGGTGGTGGCGGCCCACGAGAACCTAGACTTTGACGCCTTGGGTGCCATGGTCCTTGCGGGGCGGCTCTTTCCGGGGAGCCTGCTCGCCCTGGTGGGGGGCCTCGAGGGCCCCCTCAAGGAGATCGCGCCCCTCCTCGAGGACCGCCTGGACCTGGTGCCGGCCTCGGAGATCCCGCTGGACAGGGTCTCCGAGGTGGTCCTCGTGGACAACGCCCGTCCCGAGCGCATCGGGCCCTTAAAGGCCCTGGTGGGCCGGGTACCCTTCCTGGTCTACGATCACCACCCCAGGACCCCCGGGGACGTGCCCGCGGTGGGGGGGCGGGTGGAGCCGGTGGGGGCCACGGTGAGCCTCCTGGTCCCCCTCCTTTGGGAACGGGGCCTGGCCCTGACCCCTCTGGAGGCCACCCTGGCCTACGCCGGCCTCTGGGAGGACACCGGGGGCTTTAGCTTCCCCTCTACCACGCCCTTGGACCTCGAGGCCGCCCACCGCCTGGCCCTCATGGGGGCGGAGATCCCCAGGGTACGGGAGTGGGTCCGCCCCCACCTCGGAGAGGAGGCCAGGGGCATCCTTAGGGCCCTCCTAAGGTCCGCGCGGGTGGTGGAGGTGGAAGGGTTCCGCCTGCTCCTCGCCCGGGCTAGGGAGGAGGGGTACGTGCCCGCCCTGGCCCCCCTGGCCCACACCCTTTTGGACCTCTATGAGGCGGAGGGGGTACTCCTGGTCCTCCGTCTGGGCCGGGAGGTCCTCCTCATCGCTCGGAGCAAGGACCGCCTGGACGTCGCCCGCTGGCTTGCCCAGGTGGGAGGCGGGGGGCACCCTCGGGCGGCCTTCGCCCGGGTGAAGGGGGAGCGGGAGGCGGTGAGGCGGCTCCTGCAAAGCCTCTCCCGCCATTTGGAGCCCGAGCCCACCCTTAAGGAGGCCATGACCGCCCCGGTGGAGGTGCTTTCCCCCACCACGGTGCGCGAGGCCCTGCGCCTTCTGGAGGAACGGGGCTACGGGGCCATGCCCGTGGTGGTGCCCCTGGAGGGGGAAGGGGTCAGGGTCTTGGGCCTGGCCCGCAGGCGGGACCTGAGGAGGGCGGAACGCTTAGGCTTTTTGGGCCATCCCGTGGAGGGGTTCCTCGCCCGGGCCCTGGTCCTTCCCCCGGAGACCCCCCTTTCCCAGGCCGAGGCCAGGCTTAAGGAGGGCGGGGGTCGGGTCCTGGTGGGCGAACGGGTAGGGGAGGGGTGGCGGCTTCTCGGCATCTTCACCCGCACCGATCTCTACCGCAGACGGCCCGCCCCCGAGGCCCCCTTGGGGCAGAGGGTCCTCGAGGCCTTGCCCGAGGGGGCCAGGCAGGTGGTCCTGGCCCTGAAGGAGGCCTTTCCCCAGGGGGTCTATCTGGTAGGGGGAGCGGTGCGGGACGCCCTTTTGGGGCGGTCCGGGCCGGATCTGGACCTGCTTTTGGAGCCTGGGGTGCGGGTGGAGGAGGTGGCCCGCTACCTGGTGGCGCGCTTCGGGGGAAGCTACGCCCTACACTACGCCTTCGGCACCGCAAGGGTGCGACTTCCCTTCGGCCTCACCGTGGACCTGGCGGAAAGCCGGGAGGAGGTCTACCCCTACCCCGGGGCCCTGCCCCGGGTGCGCCCCGCCCCCATCCCCAAGGACCTGGAGCGGCGGGACTACACGGTGAACGCCATGGCGCTTTCCCTCGCCACCCTGGAGCTTCTGGACCCCCACGGGGGGCTTTCGGACCTTAAGGGGCGCCTCCTGCGCCCCCTACATCCCCTCTCCTTCGTGGAGGACCCGAGCCGCATCGTCCGAGGGGCGCGGCTTGCCGCCAGGCTTGCCTTTCGCTTCGCCGAGGAGGCCCTGAAGGGCCTCCCCCCGGCCCTCCTTCCCGAGGTCCTGCGCACGGCGAGCAAGAGCCGTCTTCGGGACGAGCTCCTTCTCACCCTGGAGGAGGACACCTTCTTTGAGGCCCTGGCCCTCCTCGAGGCCCTGGGCGCCCTTGGCCCCTTGTACGGTCTCCGCCTACCCCCGAGGGATCCCTTTGCCCGGCTGCGCCCACCCCAGGAGGGCTCGGCCAAGGCGCTTCTGGAGGCCCGGCTCCTGCTCCTGCTCTACTTTCAGGAAGCTCCCCTAAAACGGGCTCAGGCCCTCGCCGTGCCCCGGCGCTTAGGGGAAGCCCTGGACCTCCTCCTGCGGGTGGGCCAGGGTGCGGCCCTCGAGGACCCCGAGAGGGAGGCCTTGGGGAAGGAGCCTTTAAGGAGCGCCTTTCTTGCCCTTTTCCCCGAGAAGGAATCCTGGCTTCTGGAGAAGCGCCGCCTCCTTAAGGGGCGGGACCTCCTGGCCATGGGCCTGAGGCCCGGGCCCAGGGTAGGGGAGATCCTAAGGCAGGTGGCCGAGGCCAGGAATCGGGGCGAGGTGAAGACCTTTGAGGAGGAACTGGCCCTAGCCCGTAGACTGATGGGCGATGGGACTCTTTCCTCTCCTCAATGACCCCCCGGTCTTCCTGGTGACCTTTGCCTTGGCCGTTTTGGGCCTCCTCCTTCACAACCTTTTCCAGGCCTACCTGGCGGACCGCTACGGGGAGGTCGCTCCCCGGCGCTACGGCTTCCTCTCCTGGGACCTCCGGGTCCACCTGGAGCCCTTGGGCCTGGTCCTCCTGCTCCTTTTGGGCTTCGGCTGGCCCCGCTTCGTGCCCACAAACCTTCCCGGGCGGAAGGGGGTCCTGGTGGCCCTGATGGGGCCCTTGGGCTTCTTCGCCGCCGCCTTCCTCTACGGCCTCCTGGGCCGGTTCCTGTCCTATCCCTTCGGGGAGGGTCTCCTCGAGGCCCAGCGCCTCATGCTCCTTCACGCCGCCATTTACCTATTCCCCATTCCCCCCCTGGACGGGGCTCGGGCGCTTTACGCGGTGGGAGGCCTCGAGGCCCGGCGCTTTTTGGATCAGGTTTCGGCCCTGGGCCCCGTGGGCTTCCTCCTCATCTTTTTGGTGCTTTCCTACGCCGGGGTCACGGGCTCCGTGGTAGCGGGGCTTTCTGGCCTCCTGGACGCCCTCTACCGGGTATTCGGCCTATGATCGCCCTTTTGCACCAGGATCCTTTGGCCTTCCTCCTCGCCTTCTCGGCCCTCCTCTTGAGCCTTAGCCTCCACGAGTGGGCCCACGCCTACGCCGCCTACCGCTTCGGGGACGAGACCGCCCGGCGCTTAGGCCGCCTCACCCTAAACCCCTTGCACCACCTGGACCCCTTGGGCACGGTGCTCCTCCTCCTTGTGGGCTTCGGCTGGGCCAAGCCGGTGCCCGTAAACCCCATGGCCTTCCGCCGCTACCGCCTGGGGCTTTTCGTGGTTTCCGTGGCCGGCATCGCCGTCAACCTGGCCTTGGCCGCCCTCTTTGCCCTTCTGGTGCGGGGACTTTTCGCCCTGGACCCCTGGGGCGTGGCCCAGGCCTTTCGGGGAGAGGCGCACACGGCCACGGGGGTCCTGGCCCTGGGCCTCTTCTTCGCCAGCAGCCTCAACCTGGTCCTGGCGGTGTTCAACCTCCTGCCCATCCCCCCTCTGGACGGTTCCAAGATCCTGCAAAGCCTTCTTCCCCTCGCCTGGCAGCCCCTGCTTTGGCGGCTGGAGCAGTACGCCTGGCTCTCCTTCCTCCTCCTCCTCACCGTGCTCCGGGGGCCCGTCCAGGAGGTGCTGGGCTTCGCCCGGCGGGTCTTTTTCGGCGTGTTTTTCGGCTAGCCCTACCCCTGGGGGGCGGCCTCCGCTAGCCAGCCCCGGAGAACCCGGAGGTTCCACGCGTCCTCCTCGGGGCCCCTCGGGGTTTCCAGGATGAAGATCCGCCCCCGGAACCGGGGGTCCAGAAGCACCCCTTTGAGCCCCTCCCCGATCCTCCCCTTCAGGAGGTGGGCGTGGTGGTCCACCCGGCTTCCCAGGGTCCCCACAGAGTCATTCAGGTGGACCACGGGCACCCGGTCCAGCCCCAGGGTCCGGTCCAGCTCCGAGAGCACCCCTCTGGGGTCCCCCCTTACGTCGTAGCCCGCGGCGAAGGCGTGGCAGGTGTCCAGGCAGGCCAGGAGGGGGGTGTCCTCGAGGAGCCAGGCCAGCTCCTCAAAGCGGCTTCCCACCTTCTCCCCACCCCCCGCGGTGTTCTCCAGGAGGAGCCTCGGCCTCTCCCGCACCCCGGCGAGCCGGAGGGCCCGTAGCGCCCCCTCCTTGACCCTTTTGGGGTTCCCCGAGCCTGGGTGGACCACCACGTACTCCACCCCCAGGAGGGCGGCCTTCTCCAGGTCGTCGGCGAGGCTCATGACGCTCTTTTCCCAAAGCTCCCCCTCCGCTCCCAGGTTCACCAGGTAGGAGGCGTGGACCACGGCGGGAAGCTCCCCGGCCGCTTCCCTAAGGGCGCGGAAGGCCTCCACCTCCAGAGGGGTTAGGGATCGGGTCTTCCAGCTCCTGGGGCTTTTGGCGAAGATCTGGAAGGCGGAAAGGCCCAGGCCCATGGCCTCCTCCACCGCCCCGGCCACCCCCTTCTTCCCCGCGATGGAGAGGTGAAAGCCGTAGCGCACCATCAGTCCTCCAGGACCTCGAGGCGCACCCGGGTGGCCGAAAGGGCGCCGATGGCCTTGGCCGCGGCGTAGGAGAGGTCAATGATGTACCTTCCCCCGAAGGGCCCCCGGTCGTTGATGCGCACCACCACGCTTCGGCCGTTCCTCAGGTTGGTGACCCGTACCCGGGTGCCGAAGGGCAGGCGGGGGTGGGCGGCGGTGAGGGCGTGCATGTCGTAGACCTCGCCGCTTGCGGTTCTTTTGCCGTGGAAGCCGGGGCCGTACCATACGGCAAGGCCCTCCTGGAGAACGCGGCCCGGCTTCCAAGGAGCCTTTTCCTGCCCTACCCGGCGGTACACGAGGACCTGCCCTGGGTAGATGCGGTCCGAGGTAAGGCCGTTCAGGCCCTTGAGGGCCTCCACCGTAAGCCCGTGGGCCCGGGCGATGCGGTAGAGGGTATCCCCCTGCCTCACCGTGTAGGTCTGGGCCAGGGCCAGGAGGAGGAAGGGCAGGAAAAAGGCCAGGCGCATTCACACCTCCCGATAACCCCGGGGGAAGCGGGAGAGGAGTTCTGGGCCCTCCTCGGTAAGGAGGACGAGCTCCTCGAGCCGCACCCCCCCCACCCCGGGCAGGTAAACCCCGGGCTCCACGGTGACCACCATGCCGGGTTCCAGGACCTCCTCCGTGTAGGGGGAAAGGCCCGGGCCCTCGTGGACGGCGAGGCCTACCCCGTGGCCCAGGGAGTGGACGAAGTAGCGGTCCAGGCCGTAGCCCTTGAGGACCTCCCGGGCCAGGGCGTCCACTTCCTTGGCCGCCTTCCCCGGGGAGAGGGCCGAAAGGGCGGCCTCCAGGGCCTCCTCCACGGCCTGAAAGGCCCGGCGTAGCTCCTCCGCCACCTTCCCCAGGGCCAGGGTACGGGTCATATCCGAGTGGTACCCCTCCACCTTGGCCCCCAGGTCCAGGGTGACCAACTCCCCGGCCTGGAGGCGCTTTCCGGAGGCCCCCGCGTGGGGGAGAGCCCCCCTTTCCCCCGAGGCGACGATGGGGGGGAAGGCCACCCCTTCGGCCCCCCGCCTTTTCAGGAAGAACTCCAGCTCAAGGGCGATCTCCCGTTCCTCCACCCCGGGCTGAAGGAGGGGAAGGACGTGGTGGAGGGCCTCCTCCGCCAGGGCCTGGGCCCGGCGGATCCGCTCCACTTCCTCCGGGGTCTTCCTCAGCCTGAGCCTCTCCACCACCCCCTTGGTGGGCACCCATTCCACCGGGGCGAGCTCCCTCAGGCGCTCCAGGGCGGCATAGGGGAGGTGTTCTGCCTCAAAGCCCACCCGCCCGCGAAGCTCCCTCAGGAAGGCCTCGCGCTCCTCCCGCTTGAGGATCCGGGCGGGGATTCGGCTTTCCCGTTCGGCCTCCGGGTAGCGGGGGTCGGTGAGGAGGAGGGCTCCTTCCCCCGTGACGAGGACTTGGGCGTCCTCGGGGTGGGGGAAGCCGGAGAGGTAGCGCACGTTTTCCGGGCGGGTCACGTAAAGGGCGTCCAGCTCCAGGGGTTCTAGGAGGGTCTGGGGTTCCCGCACGGAGGCACTATACCCCTGGCCCCACCCCGCGGTAAAGCGCCGCTTGGGCTCGGCGCCTTCGGGTGTAATACCACCCCATGCGGGCTTGCACCCGCATGGGGGCCCCGGTAGAACGTCCCCTCGAGGTTTTGGCTAGGCAGGAACCAAAAGCAAAGGGTGTAGGGGCTATTCCACCTTGGCCAGATGGAAGACCGCCCGACCTTCCTCGTCCTCCACCCGTACCTCGTGCCCCCCAAAAAGGCCCTCCCCGAACTCCCGCGCCAGGACCTCGGAGGCGATCCACTCCCCGTGGCGCTTGAGGGCCTCGAGGTAGGGGCCTTCCGCCTCGTAGCCCACCCGGATGCGGTCCGAGACCTTGAGCCCCACCTCCTTGCGGGCCTGCTGGAGGAGGCGGATGAGGTCCCGGGCGAGGCCCTCTAGCCTCAGGGCCTCCGTGACCCGCACGTCCAAAGCGGCCACATACCCGTCCTTCTCCAGGGCCTGGTACCCCTCGGGGGCCTCCGCCTCCAGGAGGACCTCCTCCGGGAGGAGGCGGATCGCCTCGCCTTCCACCTCCAGGGGGATGGCCTCCCCCCGGAGGGCCAGGGCCGAGGCCCGCTCCCTTTCCCTTTCCAGGGCCTCCCGGATCTTGGGGACAAGCCGGCCGTACTTTTTCCCGAGGAGCTTGAGGTTAGGGAGGACCCGGTGGCGGAGGACCTCCTCCCCCGGCTCCAGCACCCGCACCTCCTTTACGTTCAGCTCCTCGGCGATCTCCTGGGCGAAGTGGCGGAGGCCCTCCCGCTCCAAGGCGGTGGGAGCGGTCAAAAGAAGGAGGGGGAGGGGGGTCCGGGTCTTGACCCCGCTTCGGGCGCGGGCGGCCCGGGCCAGCTCCACTACCTTGAGGACCGCCCGCATCTTGGCCACCAGGGCCTCGTCCACGAGGGCGGGGTTTACCTCTGGCCAGTCCGCGAGGTGGACGCTCTCCTTGGCCTCAGGGTTTAGGCTTCGCACCAGGTTTTGCCAAAGCACCTCGGCCAGGAAGGGCGTAAAGGGGGCGGTGAGGGTGGCCACGAGGACCAGGGCCTCGTAGAGGGTGGCGTAGGCCGACTCCCGGTCCAGGGCGTCCTCGTTCTTCCAGAAGCGGCGGCGGTTCCTGCGGACGTACCACTGGGAGAGGTCCTCCACCACGAAGTCCCTTAGGGCGCGGGCGCTCGTGGTGGGGTCGTAGGCCTCGAGGGCCTCCGTTACCTGCCCGATCAGGTCCTGCATCCTTGCGAGGAGCCAACGGTCCATCTCGGGCCGCTTCCCGGGGGGCGGGGGGCTCTTGAGGTCCGGCCGGTCCAGGTTGGCGTAGGTCACAAAGAAGCTGTAGACGTTCCAAAGCGTGAGGAAGTAGTCCCGCACCGTCTCCCGCACCAGGTTAGGCCCGAAGCGCCGGTCGGCCTCGGGGGGTGCGGAGACGTAGATGTACCACCTTAGGGCATCCGCCCCGAACTCCCGGAGGATCTCCCAGGGGTCCACCACGTTCCCCTTGGATTTGGACATCTTCTGCCCCTTCTCGTCCAGGATGAGGCCGTGGCAGATCACGTTTTTAAAGGCGATGGAGCCGAAAAGCATCACCCCGAGCTGGTGCAGGGAATTGAACCAGCCCCGGGTTTGGTCAATCCCCTCGGCGATGAAGTCGGCGGGGAAGCTCTCCTGGAACTCCTCCTTGTTTTTAAAGGGATAGTGGAGGGAGGCAAAGGGCATGGCCCCCGAGTCGTACCAGACGTCAATCACGTAGGGCACCCGGCGCATGGTCCCGCCGCAGGCGCACCTCAGCTCCACCCGGTCCACGTGGGGGCGGTGGGGATCAAAGGGCTCGGGGAGGGGGCCCGTGGCCCGCTCTTTTAGCTCCTGGAAACTCCCCATGGCCTCCTCCTTGCCGCAGGCTTCGCAGACCCAGATAGGCAGGGGGGTCCCCCAATACCGGTTGCGGCTTAAGGCCCAGTCCACGAGGTTCTTCAGCCACTCCCCGTAGCGGCCTTCCTTGATGTGGGGGGGTACCCAGCGGATCTCCTCGTTCTTCTTGAGGAGCTCCTCCTTAAAGCGGGTATTCTGGATGAACCAGGTCTCCGTGGCGTAGTACATGAGGGGGGTAGAGCAGCGCCAGCAGTGGGGATAGCTGTGAAGGTAGCTTTCCTCCTTGAAAAGGAGCCCCCGCTGCCTCAGGTCCTTGAGGATGGCCCGGTTCGCCTCCCGGAAGAACAGGCCCCTAAAAGGCTCCACCAGGAGCTTGCCCTCCTCGTCCACCGTCTTCAGCAGGGGGAGGCCGTAGGCCCGGGCCGTCTCCAGGTCCTCGGCGCCGAAGGCGGGGGCCTGGTGGACGACGCCGGTGCCGTCCTCCCGGCTCACGTACTCGGCCAGGACCACGAAGTACCCTTTCTCCACCTCCTGGGGGTAGGGGGGCGCGTAGGCCAGGCCCTCCAGGGCCTTGCCGGGAAAGGTCTTGAGGACCGGAGCCCCTTCGCCGAGAAGCTTCCTCCCAAGCCCCTCCTCCAGGAGGAGGGCTTCTTCCCCCACCTGGAAGGCGGCGTAGGTGTACCCGGGGTGCACGGCGGCCGCCACGTTCCCGGGCAGGGTCCAAGGGGTGGTGGTCCAGATGAGGAGGCTCGCCCGCTTGAGGCCAAGCCTTTCGGGTGCCTTCAGGGGGAGGCGCACGTAGACCGAGGGGTCGGTGATCTCCTTGTACCCTAGGGCGAGCTCGTGGGAGGAGAGGGGGGTGCCGCACCGGGGGCAGTAGGGCACCACCTTGTGATCCCGGTAGAGGAGCCCCCGGTCAAAGAGGTTCTTGAGGCTCCACCAGAGGCTCTCAATATAGGAGGGCTGTAGGGTGGCGTAGGCGTTCTCCAGGTCTACCCAGTAAGCGAGGCGCTCGGTGAAGGCCTCCCACTCCTTTTCGTAGGTGAAGACGGACTCGCGGCAGGCCTGGTTGAAGCGCTCAATGCCGTAGGCCTCAATCTCCCTTTTGCTCTTGAGCCCGAGCTTCTTCTCCACCTCCAGCTCCACGGGAAGCCCGTGGGTGTCCCACCCTGCGCGCCTTGGCACGTAGTAGCCGCGCATGGTCTTGTAGCGGGGGAAGAGGTCCTTGTAGCTTCGGGCCTGGGCGTGGCCCACGTGGGGCAGGCCATTGGCCGTGGGCGGGCCTTCATAGACCGTGTACCGGGGGCCTCCCTTGCGGGCCTCCACGCTCTTCTGGAAGATCCGGTTGGCCTTCCAAAAGGACAGGACCTCCTCCTCTAGCCTCGGGAAGTTGGGCTCGCCGACCTCCTTGAACATCCGCCACCTCCTAGCAAAACGCCCGCGCCCTTGGGCGCGGACGAAAGCGTGCGCTTCCGCGGTACCACCGCGCTTCCTGGGGTAACCCCCAGGCCCTCATTGAGGCGCTATCACGGGCGCCGCCCGGCGGGCATTACTCGGGCCTGGCCCTTTCCTCCCGCGGCTCCGGGGTGATCTTCCCGCCTGCCCTCACCGCCGAGCTCCCACCCTCCCCGGCTCGCTTGAGGCTTTTGGGCAGGGGTACTCTCCCCATCCTCGCCTTTACAACCTGTGCCCCCTGGGGTAGAATCCCCCGTTGGCGGCTAAGGCCATGCTAGCAGCCTTTCCCCTCCCTTGACAACCGCCCGGCAAGGTCTGCTAGACTCAGGCTAAGCCGATCCTCTTCCCGCCAAAAGGAGCCCAGCATGGAGCTTTACTTGGACACCGCGAACTTGGAGGAAATACGGGAGATCGCCGGTTGGGGGGTCCTCTCCGGGGTGACCACCAACCCCACCTTGGTAGCCAAGGAGTTTTCCGCCCGGGGGGAGCGGCTAACCCTTGAGGGGTTCGCCCGGCACCTCCGGGCCGTCTGCGAGGCGGCGGGAGGGCCTGTTTCTGCGGAGGTGACGGCCCTCGAGGCCGAGGCCATGGTGGCGGAGGGGAGGCGCCTGGCGGAGATCCATCCCCACATCGTGGTCAAGCTCCCCACCACCGTGGAGGGCCTCAAGGCCTGCAAGCGGCTCTCCGCCGAGGGGGTTCGGGTCAACATGACCCTCATCTTCTCGGCCAACCAAGCCCTCCTCGCTGCCCGGGCTGGGGCCAGTTACGTGAGTCCCTTTTTGGGGCGCGTGGACGACATCTCCTGGGACGGAGGGGAGCTTCTCCGGGAGATCGTGGAAATGATCCAGGTCCAGGATCTCTCCGTCAAGGTCATCGCCGCCTCCATCCGCCATCCTCGGCACGTTACCGAGGCGGCCCTTCTGGGGGCGGACATCGCCACCATGCCCTACCCCGTCTTCCAGCAGCTCTTGAAGCACCCCCTTACCGATCTCGGCCTTAGGCGGTTTATGGAGGACTGGGAGAAGGTTAGGCCATGAGGAGGAAAGCGGAAACCCCAGAGGCGCCCCTCTCCTACCAGGAGCTTTCGGCCAAGATCCTTCCCGAGCTCCATCTCCTGGCCCAGGAGGCGGGGATTGAGAACTACAAGCGGATGAAGAAGGACCAGCTGATCATGGCCCTCCTGGAGCGGCAGACCCAGGGGGAAGGCCTGCAGCTGGTGAAGGGCTACCTGGAGATCAGCCCCGATGGCTACGGGTTCCTGACGGAGAACCTTTACAACCTGGAGTCCCGGGTGGCCATCGTCTCCGCCGGGCTCATCCGCCAGTACGCCCTAAGGAGCGGGGACTACATCGTGGGCCGGGCCCGCCCACCCCGGGAGAACGAGCGCTACGCCACCCTCTTCAAGGTGGAGGCGGTGAACGACCTGGACCCGGAGGCGGCCAAGAACCGACCCCGCTTTGACGAGCTCATCCCCCAGTTCCCTGACCGGCAGATCCGGCTGGAGACCACCCCCGAGGAGCTCTCCACCCGGGTCATTGACCTCCTGGCCCCCATCGGGAGGGGGCAGCGGGGGCTCATCGTGGCCCCGCCCAAGGCGGGGAAGACCACCCTCCTCAAGAAGATCGCCAACGCCGTCCTCAAAAACGAGCCCGACATCAAGGTGATCGTCCTCCTCATTGACGAGCGGCCCGAGGAGGTAACGGACTTCCGGGAAAGCGTTCAGGGCGCCGAGGTCATCGCCAGCACCTTTGACGAGCCGCCCCAGAACCATATCCGGGTGGCCGAGTTCGTGCACGAGCGGGCCAAGCGGATCGTGGAGGAGGGGGGGCACGTGATGATCCTCCTGGACTCCATCACCCGCCTGGCGCGGGCCAACAACCTGGTGACCCCGCCCACGGGGCGCACCCTCTCCGGGGGGTTGGACTCGGCGGCCCTGTACTTCCCCAAGCGCTTTCTGGGGGCGGCCCGGAACATCCGGGGCGGCGGGAGCCTCACCATTCTCGCCACCGCCCTCGTGGAGACGGGTAGCCGCATGGACGACGTGATCTTTGAGGAGTTCAAGGGCACGGGCAACATGGAGCTTCACCTGTCCCGCCGCCTCGAGGAGCGCCGCATCTTCCCGGCCATAGACATCCTGAAGTCCGGCACGAGGCGGGAGGAGCTCCTTTTGGGCGAGGAGGTGGTCCACAAGATGTGGCTTCTGCGCAAGGTCCTGGCGGACATGGACCCCGCCGAGGCTATGGAGATGCTCCTCTCCCGCCTGGCCCGCACCAAGAGCAACCGGGAGTTCCTGGCTTCCCTGGCGGCCCGCTAGGGGGGTTGCCTTCCCGCCCGGGGGGCTGGTATGATCCCCCCGGGTTTAGGCTTTGGGTTGGAGGTGAGCGTTGCGGGAAATCCTGGTGATCTTATGCCTGTTTTCGTGTTCCGGGGTGGTTTTCGCCAAGTTGCCCATTCTGAGCCCCCTTCCCCTTCCCGAGGCCACGGTGGAGGTAGACCGGGCGGCCAGGAAGGGCTGGGTTCTCTACCAGGTGCGCCCGGGGGACACCCTGGCGGGCATCGCCGCCCGCTTTGGCGTAGACCCTAGGCACATCCAGTGGTCCAGCGGCCTCAAGGACGACCGCCTCCAGGTCGGGCAGGAGCTCCGCATCCCCCTGGTGGCGGCTGAGGAGCGGGAACCCCGCGTGCCTCCCGGGGTGGAGGTCTACCGGGTGCGCCCCGGGGATACCCTGGCCTCCCTGGCCCAGCGCTACGGGCTTTCTCCCCTGGATCTGGTCTCGGCCAACCCCTCGCTGGAAAGCCTGGACCGGCTGGTGGCGGGGAGCGTGATCTACATTCCCAAAGGGGCCAAGGGGCTTCTCGTGTCCCTGCCGGAAGGGGAGACCCTGGTGGACCTGGCGGGCCGCTTCGGCCTCTCCCCGGTGGCCGTGGCCCGGGCCAACGGCATTCAGGACCCCACGGAGCTTAGGCCCGGGGACCTCGTCCTCCTCCCCGGGATCCGGGCCAGGACCACCTACCAGCGGCTTCTCGCCAAGCAGGAGGAGGAGCGTCAGGCCCGCCTCGAGGCCGAGCGCAGGCGCCAGGAGGAGGAAAGGCGCCTGGCCGAGGAAAGGCGGCGGCAGGAAGCCCTGAGGCAGGCCCGGCTTCGCCAGGCCCAGGCCCCCAAACCCCAGGTGCGCCGGGTGAGCTACCAGGAGGGGGGGCTGCGTTGGCCCCTTTCGGGCTTTCGCATCACCACCTATTTCGGTCAGCGGGGGGCCTTCCAGCGCTTCCACACCGGGATAGACCTCGCGGCCCCCTACGGGACCCCCATCGCGGCCGCCAAGTCCGGGCAGGTGGAGGTGGCGGGCTGGAGCGCTTTGGGCTATGGCTTCCACGTGATCCTGGACCACGGCGGTGGGGTGGAGACCCTTTACGCCCACCTCTCCCGCATCGCCGTGCGGCCCGGGGAGTGGGTGGAGGCGGGCCAGGTGATCGGCTATGTGGGCTCCACGGGCTGGTCCACGGGGCCCCACCTGCACTTTGAGGTGCGGGTGGGTGGGGTGCCGCAAAACCCCCTGGCCTACCTGCCCTGAGGTTATACGATGGTTTTGCAACATGGGATGGCCAAACTAGGGCCCTAAGGAGGCCCTTTCGGGGCTTGGCCGCGGTGGGGTACTAAGGCCCGCGCCCTTCGTAGCCCCCTCCCTTGACGCGGTTAAGGGTAGGCTAGAGGATGGGAGGCGGCATGGAGAAGGGAACCTTCCAAATCAAGACGGGCTTCGCCGAGATGTTTAAGGGCGGGGTGATCATGGACGTGACCACCCCCGAGCAGGCGGTGATCGCCGAGGAGGCGGGGGCGGTGGCGGTGATGGCCCTGGAAAGGGTGCCCGCCGACATCCGGGCGCAGGGCGGGGTGGCCCGCATGTCCGACCCCAAGCGGATCAAGGAGATCATGGCCGCGGTGTCCATCCCCGTCATGGCCAAGGTGAGGATCGGCCACTTCGTGGAGGCCATGATCCTCGAGGCCATCGGGGTGGACTTCATTGACGAGTCCGAGGTGCTGACCCCCGCCGACGAGGAGCACCACATTGACAAGTGGCGGTTCAAGGTGCCCTTCGTCTGCGGCGCCCGGGACCTGGGGGAGGCCCTAAGGCGCATCGCCGAGGGGGCGGCCATGATCCGCACCAAGGGGGAGGCGGGCACGGGCAACGTGGTGGAGGCGGTGCGCCACGCCCGGGCGGTGTGGAAGGGGATCCGCTACGTCCAGTCCCTCCGTGAGGACGAGCTCATGGCCTACGCCAAGGAGATCGGGGCGCCCTTGGAGCTCGTGAGGTGGGTCCACGAGCACGGCCGCCTCCCCGTGGTGAACTTCGCCGCTGGGGGGATCGCTACCCCCGCGGACGCCGCCCTCATGATGCACCTGGGCATGGACGGCGTCTTTGTGGGGAGCGGCATCTTTAAGTCCGGCGACCCCAAGAAAAGGGCCCGGGCCATTGTGCGGGCCGTGACCCACTACAACGACCCCGAGGTCCTGGCCGAGGTGAGCGAGGACCTGGGCGAGCCCATGGTGGGCATCAACCTGGACCAGCTTAGGGAAGAGGAAAGGCTTGCCAAGCGGGGCTGGTAGGGCGGTTTGATGCTACCCTGGGGGCATGGAGGCCCCCAGGGTGCACGCCTTCCAGGTGGAGGGCCTAGACTGCGCCTCTTGCGCCCGCAAGGTGGAGGCCGCCCTTAAGGAGGTGCCGGGGGTGGTGGGGGTCCAGGTGAGCTATGCGAGCGGCAAGGCCTACCTGGCCCTGGAGGGAGAAGGCACCCTCAAGGCGGCCGAGGCCCGCCTCAGGTCCCTCGGCTACCGGCTTCGCGCGCAGCGGGAAGGGGGGCTTTCCGGGCCCTGGGAAGCGGGGGGCTCCTCCTTCTGGCCTTCCTCCTGGATCCTTTCTTTCCTTTGGGCCCCGGGCCCTACGCCCTCGCCGCTTCGGTGGGGGTTTTCCCCGTGGCCCTAAGAGGGTTTCGTGGCCTCCGCAAAAACCCCTTCAGCATGCAGGTCCTGGTGAGCCTCGCCGCCTTTGGAGCCCTGACCATCGGGGCGGCGCAGGAGGCGGCGGTGGTGGTCTTCCTTTTCCTGGTGGGGGAGGTCCTCGAGGCCCAAGCCCGGAAGGCCCTCTTCTCCCTGGGAGGCCTTCTCCCGAGGCGGGCGCTCCGGGTGAAGGGAGAAGGGGTGGAGGAGGTGCCCCTTTCCGCCTTGAGGGTGGGGGACCGGGTGCGGCTTTACCGGGGAGCCCCTCCCCAAGGCCAAGGGGGTGGGGGAGAGGGTCTACGGGGGAAGCCTCCTCGTGCGGGTGGAGCGCCTTCCGGAAGAGGGGTTCCTTGCCGAAGAGGCCCTTTTGCAGAAGGCGGAGGTGGAGCGCCTCGTAGATGCCTTTAGCCGCCGCTACACGCCCCTTGTCCTCCTCCTTGCGGCCCTCGTGGCGTTTGTGCTTCCCCTCTTTTGGGGGGACTTCCGGGGCCACCTCTACTAGAACATCGCTTTTGCCGTGGGGCTCAAAGGGCTTTTCCTCCTCGGCCTCACCGGGCTTTGGCCTGCCCTCCTCGCCGACCAGGGGGCTTTGCTCCTGGTGACCCTTAACAGCCTGCGCCTCCTTTGGTTCAGGAGGTGAACCCCTGTGCCGGGAGATCTCGGTGGCGTGGAACGATTTTCGGTAAGGTTTTTGTAGTCCAGGGCAAGGTAGGCCTTCCCTTCGCCTGCTACCTTCGTGCCAGGAGGGAAAGATGAAAAGGTTCTTTGGCCTGATCGCCCTTTTGGCTTTGGCGGGCCTGGCCCTGGCCCAGGGGGCCATGGTGCGGGTGGCCCACCTCTCCCCCGACGCCCCGGCGGTGGACGTCCTGGTGAACGGGCAGAAGGCCATCACGGGCCTGGCCTTCAAGCAGGTTACCCCCTACATTCCCCTTCCCGCCGCCAAGGTGAGGGTGCAGGTGGTGCCTTCGGGGCAGGGGTCTCCCGTGGTGATAGACGCCGAGCTGGACCTCAAGGAGGGGGTCTACTACACCGTGGCCGCCACGGGCTTCCTGGCCCAGATCCAGCCCCAGGTCTACACGGACCTCCTTTCGGGCTTCTTCCCTCGGGCGGGCTACGCCAGGGTCCGGGTGGTCCACGCTTCCCCCGACGCCCCGGCGGTGGACGTGGCGGTGAAGGGGGGGCCGGTGCTCTTCGCCGGGCTTCCCTTCCCCCAGGCCAGCACCTACCTCTCGGTGCCCGCGGGGACCTACGACCTCGAGGTCCGGGCGGCCGGCACCTCCACCGTGGCCCTGGCCCTTCCCGGGTTCACTCTTGAAGGCGGGAAGATGTACACCGTGTTCGCCCTGGGAAGCCTGAAGGCGGGCACCCTTACCGCGGTGGCCGTGGTGGACGCCACCGTCCTCGGTGGGAGCCGCTAAGGCCCCTAAGCCTCCCTTCCCGGGGCCTCCCCCTTGGCTTCTCCCCCTCCTCGCCTGCCCCTTCTGCCGGGGGCCCCTCCGCGAGGAGGGGCGCTGCCGTGGGTGTGGCCGGGTTTTTCCGCGGAAGGGGGAATTTCTGGACCTCCGGGCCTTCCGGGAAAGGCCCCTTCTGGCCCTCCTCAACCGGTTCCCCCCCGTGGCCCTGGGCTACGACCTCTGGAGGGTTCGGTCTACGGGCCTCCTCTCCGGGGGGCGCCTGGACCTCGCTGGGGAGCTTAACCTCCTCAAGGGGTGGCTTCTCCCCACGGGAGGGCCTTTTCTGGACGTGGGCACGGGGACCGGCGTCTACCGGGAGGCCCTGGGGGAGGGGATGGTGGGGGTGGACCCTTCCCCTGTCTTCCTCAAGGTGGCTCAAAGGCGCCGCCCTGGGGCCTATCTCCTCGCCCACGGGGAAAGGCTTCCTTTCCGGGACGGGGCCTTCGGGGGGGTGGCCATCGGGCCCACCTGGAACGAGTTTTTGGACCCCGTGGCGGCGGCCCGGGAGGCGAGGCGGGTACTTAGGCCCGGCGGGAGGCTCTTCGGCCTCCTCCTTCTGGGGCCGGGAGGCCCTTGGGGGCTTTTCCGCCCCACGCCGCAGGCCTTTCTTCCCCTCCTGGAAGGGGCGGGGTTCCGGGGGGAGGTCCGCAGGCTGGGCCGGCTCGGCCTCGTCCTCGCCGAGGTAAGGTGAGGGGCATGAAGCGGCTCTTGGCCTTCTCCGCCGCCCTCCTCCTGGCCCTCGGCCAGGAGTACCGGGCCCTCCCCGGGGCGAATACGGGGAGGCCGGACCTGGACCATAGCTACGCCCTGGTCTACCCGGCTCCAAATCCCCGGGCCATTCTCCTCCTGGTGCCCGGGCTTCTTGGGGGGAGCACCAACTTCGCCCTCCTGGCGGAGCACCTTAGGGCTAGGGAGCCTGGCCTCGAGGTCTGGGCCTGGGAGAGGCGCGCCAACGGCCTCGAGGACCGCTCAGGCTTCCTCCTGGAGGACCCCATGGCCTACTACCGCGCCCTTGCCCTCCCTGACCTTTCCCCCTTGCGGGGGTGGGGCCTGGAGGTGCACCTTAAGGACCTGGACCTGGCGGTGGAGGCGGCAAGGGCCCGCGCCCCCGTGGTCCTCGCGGGCCACTCCCTGGGCGCGGCCCTTGCGGGGCTCTACGCCCTCCTCCACGGGGAAAAGCTTTCCGGGCTCGTTCTCCTGGACGGGGCGCCCGGGGTAGTGCCCCTTGCGGAGGAGGCCTTTTATGAGGGGGCGGACCTCCCCTTCGGGCGGCTTGTGGGCTACCGGGCCTTCCTGCGGGGGGAGGGGAGCCCCGTCTTGGCGTGGCCGGGGCTTGGGCCTAAGGAGCTCGCCCTGGCCGAGGCGGAGGCCTTCCTTGCGGCCAGGAGGCCTGAGGAGACCCTCCCCTTCGGGCCCTACCGGGCCACCCGGGAGGCCTTGGCCCTTCTCCGGGTGGACGACGACTACAGCCTCTTCCCCGTCTTCAGCGTGAGCGCGGGGCGGGCCTGGGCCAGGGAGGGCCTGAGCCTCCTGGGGCTACTCCAGGGGAGAATCGTCTTCACCCCAAGGGGGCCAAGGGCGGGCCCCATCGCCTGGCGGGACACCGGGGAGGCCACGGATCCGAGGGCCTTTTTAAGGGCCTTCGCCCTTCCAGAGACCGGCTTTTCCGAGTGGTACTTCCCCTACCGGCTCCTCCTGGAGGTGGGGGGGTATCCCTACATCCTCCCGGGCCTCAAGCCCCGGGCCCTCCCCTACCCCCTCCTTGCCCTGGGGGCCGGGCGGGGCCTCTACCCGAAGGCGGAGGATTTCCCTTTAGGGGAGCTCTTCCCGGGGACGGAGGTGCGCCTTTGGGTCCTTCCCGGCCTCACCCATTTGGACCTCCTCACGGAGCGGGAGGGAAGGACGGCCGGGATTCTCCTTCGCTACCTGAAAGGCCTAGGGCTTGGAGGGCCAGGCGGGCCGCCCTAAGGCCGGAAAGGGCCGCGGCGGGGACGCTCTGCCCCGGGAAGACTCCTTCCCCCACCCGGAAGACGTTGGGGAAGGGCCGCACCCGGGGGAAGCGGAAGGGGTGGGTCTGGGGGAACCCCCCCACCCAGGCCCGCCCGGCGAAGCGAGCGTAGGTCCTAGGGGTGCCGAAGAGGAGGAACTCCGCCTCCCTCAGCCCGGGAAGGAGGGCTTCCCCCAGGCTTAGGGCCATCCCTCCCCACCGGGCCTTGAGCGCCCTGTACTCCTCCCGGGAAAGCCCCTCCCAGAGGCCGAGGGGGGTGTGGAGGCTTAGGGCGAAGGCCGTCTTCTCCCCCTCGGGGCGCAAGGAGAGGAAGGCGAAGGGCCTCTCCCCGGCGTTTTGCCGGAAGTAGGGGGGGGAGGCCTTAAAGGGCAGGACCCCGTGGACCACGAAGGCCCCCCAGGCGTCCTTGGGGGCCCTAAGGGGAAGGCCAAGGAGGGGGGCGAGGGGGACGTCCAGGACGAAGAGGTCGGCCTCCACCACCTCCCTTTCCCCCCGCCGCCTTCCCCCGTAGGCCACCTCTACGGCCCAGGCCCGCCCCTCCCGCAGGAGGAGCCTCTCGGCCCGCGCCTTGTAGCGCACAGGGATCCCTTCGGCCAGGGCCTCCGCTACCCGCCCCACGCCCCCCGGCACCAGGGCGGGGCCCATGTGGGGGAGGTCCAAGGCGAGGGCAGCGTAGAGGGCGTAGGTGCGATGGGCCTCCGCTTGGCTTGCGATGAGGAGCTGGGCGTCCAGGAAGCGGAGGAAGTGGGGGTCCTGGGGGGCCCGGTGGACCGCCTTCAAGAAGAGGTCGGGAAGGAGGGGAAGGAGCCGGGGAAGGAGGGGGAGAAGGCGGGGAAACTCCTCCCTTTCCGGGGGCCAGGGGAGGCGGGGGGCGAGGGCGAGGAGGGCCTGGGCCCTAGCCTCCTGCCACGCCCAGAAGGGGAGGACCTGGGGGCCGAAGAAGTCTCGCTGGGCCTCCCGCTCCGCCTTTCGCCCCACGGGGCGCACCACCTCCCCCCGGGGTAGGTGGACCGCCATAAGGGGGAAGCCCTCAGGGAAGGGTTCCACGGGGAAGCGCACCCCTAAGGCCTCCGCCACCAAGGCCAGGGGGGCCCCAGGGGCGAAGCCGGAAAGCAGGGTGGCCCCGGCGTCCAGGCGGTAGCCCCGGTGGTAGAAGCTCCCGGCGAGGCCCCCCGGGTAGGTGTGGGCCTCCAAGACCCCAACCTCGAGGCCCGCCCGCCTTAGGGCCCTGGCCGCCACCAGCCCGCCGATGCCCGCCCCCACCACCAAGGCCCGCACGGGGCCTAGGGTAGCCCCCGCGTTCGGGAAAGACCTTGGCCTGGACCATGGTCCCCCGCCACCCTTCCCCGAGGAGAGCGCGGGTATGCTTGGAGCGTGCGCGTCCTAGTTACGGGGGCCACGGGCTACGTGGGGGGGAGGCTGGTGCCGAGGCTTCTGGAGAGGGGCCACCAGGTGCGGGTCCTGGTACGGGACGAGACCCGCCTCCGGGGGCGCCCCTGGGCGGGGCGGGTGGAGGTGGTGCGGGGGAGCCTCGAGGACGAGGGGGCCCTCAGGCGGGCCCTGGAGGGGGTGGAGGCCGCCTACTACCTGGTCCACGCCATGCTTTCGGAAGGCCCCTTCCAGGAGGCGGAGCGCCGCCAGGCGGAGGCCTTCGCCCGGGTGGCCCGCGAGACGGGCCTGGGGCACGTGGTCTACCTCGGGGGTCTCCTGCCCAAGGAAGGCCGGCCCTCCCTTCACCTCCAAAGCCGGGCCCAGGTGGGGGAGATCCTGAGGGCAAACCTCCCCGCCACGGAGTTCCGGGCGGGGCCCATCGTGGGCTCAGGGTCCGCCAGCTTTGAGATGGTCCGCTACCTCACGGAGCGCCTTCCCCTCATGGTGGCCCCCCGCTGGGTGCTGAACCCCGTCTCTCCCATCGCCATCCGGGACGTGCTGGCCTATTTGGTCCTGGCCCTGGAGCGGGGGCCTTCCGGCGTGGTGGAGATCGGCACGGAACCCCTCTCCTTCAAGGCCATGATGGAGACCTACGCCGAGGTCCGGGGGCTTAAGCGGGTCATCCTGCCCGTCCCCGTGCTTGCCCCAAGGCTCGCCGCGCTGTGGGTGGGTCTGGTGACCCCCATCCCCAACCGGCTCGCCCTACCCCTGGTGGAGGGGATCCTCCACCCCCTGGTGGCGGACACCGCCCGGGCCAAGGCCCTTTTCCCCGAGGTTTCCCCCATCCCCTACCGCAAGGCGGTGGAGCTCGCCTTGGAAAGGATTGCCCTGGGCGAGGTGGAGACCCGCTGGTCCGGGGCGCTTTACGGGCCGGGCTACCGCCTCGAGGACCGGGAAGGCCTCATCCGCGAGGTCCGCGTCCTCCACGCCAAGGCCTGCCCCGAGGCCCTCTTCCGGAGCTTTTCCTCCTTAGGGGGAGAACGGGGCTGGCTCGCCTGGAACTGGGCCTGGGCCCTGAGGGGGCTTCTGGACCGCCTCCTCGGGGGGCCGGGCCTGAGGCGGGGGAGGCGCCACCCCACCGAGCTCCTCCCCGGGGAGGCGGTGGACTTCTGGCGGGTGGAGGCAGTAGAGCCTCCCCGGCTCCTCCGCCTGCGGGCGGAGATGCGCCTGCCCGGGCGGGCCTGGCTGGAGTGGGAGGCCCGGGAGGAGGAAGGGGGGAGCCTCCTCGTCCAGACCGCCTACTTTGAGCCCAAGGGCCTCACGGGCTTCCTCTACTGGTGGGCCCTCTATCCCCTGCACCGGCGGATCTTCAGCGACCTGGCGCGGGCCATCGTGCGCGAGGCCGAAGCCCAAGCCAAAGCTCCACCACGAGGAGGTGGGGCGGGGTGAGGGCGAAGACCGCGCCCATGTAGGCAGCGAGGGGGTCCATGGTCCGGGGGTAGAGGAGGAGGGCAAGGCCCACACCCCCGAGGGTGGCCCCATAGACCCAAAGCCACTCTCGTCCCCGCACCCCGGCGAGCCGGAGGCTTTTCAGGCTGTGCTCCAGGAGGAAGTAGCCCGCCAAGGTGGCGTAGGGGTGGGCCAGGAGGGCGAGGAGGAAGAGGGGATGCCCAGAAGGTGGCCATCCAGCTTGGGTACAGCCTGGCCGACCTCATGGCCAAGCCCGTCTACGGCCTTCTCATCTTCGCCATTGCCCGGGCCAAGAGCCTCGAGGAGGGCTTCGGGGAGGGGGTCAAGGCCGCCTGAACGCCTGAAGGCGGCCCGCCCGGGGCTTTTCTCCCTGCCCTACAAACCGCGGCCGTCCCAGGTCCTAGCCTGAAGGCCATGCGCGTCCTCATCGCCGGAGCCACGGGGGGCCTAGGCGGCGCCTTTGCCCGGGCCCTAAAGGGGCACGACCTCCTCCTCGTGGGGCGGCGGGTCCAGGTCCTCAGGGCCTTGGCCCAGGAGGTGGGGGGGAAGCCCCTTCCCGCCGAGCTTGCCGACGAGCTGGAGGTGAGGGCCCTTATGGAGGAGGTGGGGCCTCTGGACCTTCTCCTTCACACGGTGGGATGGGCCGCCAGGGCGAGGGTGCGGGAGGTGGGCCGGGACCTTCTGGAGGGGATGCTCGCCGCCCACTTCCTCACCGCCGCCCTCCTCCTCAAGCACGCCCGCTGGCAGAGGGGGGCGAGGGGGGTCTTCTTCGGCGCCTACCCTGCGTACGTCCGGGTCCCCGGGTTCGCTGCCTATGCCGCGGCCAAGGGGGCCCTCGAGGCCTACCTCGAGGCGGCCCGGAAGGAGCTCGCCCGGGAGGGGGTACACCTCGTCCTGGTGCGGCTGCCCGCCGTGGCCACGGGCCTTTGGACGCCCCTCGGGGGCCCCCCTAAGGAGGCCCTCTCCCCGGAGGAGGCGGCCCGGAGGGTGCTGGAGGGGGTCCTCGAGGAGTCTCCCCCGGAAGTCCTGGAGGTCTAGGTGTACCGGGCCTTCTTCTATCCCATGCGCCTGGCCCTCCTCGCCGTGGGGCGGAACTTCATGCCCATAGCCTGGTGGATGCCCGCTTCTAAGGAGCCCTTCCGCTTCCTCCTCGCCGTGGACCGCAAGAACCACACCCTAGGCCTCCTTCGGGAGCTTTCCGAGGCAGCCCTCGCCTTCCTCCCCTGGGAGGAGAGGGCCTGGGTGGTCCGGGCGGGTTACCTCTCGGGGCGGAGGGTGGACAAGGCCGAACGCCTTGGGGTCGCCTTGCGCCCTGCCCGGCGCCTCGCCCACACCCAAGTGCCCGAAAGGGCCCTCGCTGTTTACGAGATGCGCGTCTTGGAGTGGCCTTCGGACGGGGACCACGCCCTTTTTCTGGGAGAGGTGGTCCACGTGGAGGGTTCTGCAAAGGCCAAGCAGCGCCCCATCCTCTTCCTGGGCTTCCGAGACTACGCCACCTTGGGCGAGCGCTGGAGCTTTAGTCCTAAGCGCGCCAGGTCCCTTCCTTCCTTGGGTGAGGGGGAAGTCTAAGTGAGGAAGATCCTCGTTTTGGTGTGCTTTTTGCTCCTGGCCCAGGCCCAGGCCCCCTACGCCGTGGCGGGGGTGGCCCGGTACCGGGGCTACTATCCCCTGGGAAGCTGGGAGGGCGTGAACCCCACGGCCCGGGGAGAGGTGCTTTGGGATGGGCTGGAGAAGGCCTCGGGAAAGGTCTGCCTAAAGCAGGCGGCCTGGAACTCGGGCAACGGCGAGCGGGACAGGAAAGCCCTGGAGATCCTGAAGGCTGGGGAGCACCCCGAGGCCTGCCTCTACCCCAAAAGGGCCTACCGGGAAGGCCCCAGGTTCGTGGTGGAAGGGGAGCTGGAGATGGTGGGGAAGAGGCTTCCTGTGGAGATCCTAGGGGAGCTTCGGGAGGCCCCCGGGGGCCTTTGGTTTTCGGGGAGCTTCTCCACCCGCTTCTCCCAGTGGGGGCTCAAGCGGCCCCGCTTCCTTTTCCTCGAGGTCCGGGACGAGGTGGAGGTCTTCCTCGAGGCCGAGGTCTTGCGGTGATCCGCCTGGGCTACCCCTGCGAGAACCTCACCCTAAAGGCCACCACCAACCGCACCCTGCGCCTCGCCCACCTCACCGAGGAGAGGGTGCGGGAGAAGGTGGCGGAAAACCTCCGGGACCTGGAGAGGATCCTCGGCTTTAACGCCGCCTCCGGTTTCGCCCTCTTCCGCCTCGGCCAGCACCTCATCCCCTTCGCCTCCCACCCCCTCTTTCCCTACGACTGGGAGCGGGCCCACAAGGAAGAGCTCGCCCGCCTCGGGGCCCTGGCCAAAAGCCTCGGCCAGCGGCTCTCCATGCACCCTGGGCCCTACGTGAACCCGGGAAGCCCGGACCCCAAGGTGGTGGAGCGCTCCCTGGCCGAGCTCCGCTACTCGGCCCGGGTGCTCGCCCTCCTCGGGGCGGAGGAGGGGGTCTTGGTGCTCCACCTGGGCGGGGCCTACGGAGAGAGGAAAAGGGCCCTCCGCCGCTTCGTGGAGAACCTGCGGGGGGAAAAGGAGGTCTTAAGGTTCTTGGCCCTGGAGAACGACGAAAGGCTCTGGAGCGTGGAAGGGGTCCTGGAAGCGGCGGAGGCCCTGGGGGTGCCGGTGGTGGTGGACACCCTCCACCACGCCCTAAACCCCGGGAGGGTTTCCCTGGCGGAGGCCTTTCGCCTGGCCTTTTCCACCTGGCGGGGCCGGCCCAAGGTGCACCTCTCCAGCCAGGACCCCGTGAAGCGCCCCGGGGCCCACGCCTTCCGGGTGGCCCGGGAGGACTGGGAGAGGCTTCTTGCCGCCCTCCCGGGCCCCGCCGACGTCATGCTGGAGGCCAAGGGCAAGGAGAAGGCCCTGCCTTGACAGCAAGGACCGCAGGGACGAGGATGAGGGGCGTGGTCGGCGTGCTGGCGCTACAGGGGGATTTTCGCGAGCACAAGGAGGCCCTTAGGCGGCTCGGGGTAGAGGCCCGGGAGGTGCGGAAGCCCGAGCACCTCGAGGGCCTCAAGGCCCTTATTATTCCGGGAGGCGAGTCCACCACCATCGGCAAGCTCGCCCGGGAGTACGGCCTGGAGGAGGCGGTGCGCAGGCGGGTGGAGGAGGGCACCTTGGCCCTCTTCGGCACCTGCGCCGGGGCCATTTGGATGGCCCGGGAGATCCTGGGCTACCCGGACCAGCCCCGCCTCGGCGTTCTGGACGCCGCCGTGGAGCGGAACGCCTTTGGGCGGCAGGTGGAAAGCTTTGAGGAGGACCTGGAGGTAAAGGGCCTCGGCCCCTTCCACGGTGTCTTCATCCGGGCTCCCGTCTTCCGCAGGCTGGGGGAGGGGGTGGAGGTCCTGGCGAGGCTTGGGGACCTTCCCGTCCTGGTGCGCCAGGGAAGGGTCCTCGCCAGCAGCTTCCACCCCGAGCTCACGCAGGACCCCCGCCTCCACCGCTACTTCCTGGAGCTCGCCGGGGTCTAGGGCCGCATCCTCGTGTACATCCTCGGGAAGGGGATGGCCTCCCGCACGTGGGCGAGCCCGCAGATCCAGGCCACGGTGCGCTCCAGGCCCAGCCCAAACCCCGAGTGGGGGACGCTTCCGAAGCGGCGGAGGTCCAGGTACCACCCGTAGACCTCCTCGGGGAGGCCGAACTCCTGGATCTTGCGCCTTAGGAGGTCCAGGTCGTGGATCCTTTGGCTTCCCCCGATGATCTCCCCGTACCCCTCGGGGGCGAGGAGGTCGTCGTTTAGGACGAGTTCGGGGTCCGAGGGGTCCGGCTCCATGTAAAAGGCCTTGATGCGGGCTGGGTAGCGCTCCACGAAGACGGGCCGGTCAAACTGGCGGCTTAGGGCCGCCTCGTGGGGGGCCCCGAAGTCCTCGCCGTAGGGGAGGGGGGGGACTTCGGGGTCCTCTTCGGCGATCCGGTTCACCCGGGCCACGGCCTCCTTGTAGGTGAGCCTGGGGTAATGGCCTTCCGCGGCAGGCTCCAGGGCCTTTGGGTCCCGCCCCAAAAGCTCAAGCTCCCTAGGACGCCTCTCCAGCACCCGGCCCACCAGGAAGCTCACCAGCTCCTCCTGGAGGTCCATGTTTTCCTCGTGGGTCATGAAGGCCACCTCGGGCTCCACCATCCAGAACTCCAAAAGGTGGCGCCTGGTTTTGGAGCGCTCCGCCCGAAAGGTGGGGCCGAAGGTGTAGACCTTGGCAAAGGCCAAGGCCCCGGCTTCGGCGTAGAGCTGCCCCGACTGGGAGAGGTAGGCCTTTTCCCCGTCAAAGAGGTCCACCTCAAAGAGGTCGGTGGTGCCCTCCACGGCGCTTGGGGTGAGGATGGGGGCGTCAAAGCGGAGGAAGCCCCTTTGCCCAAAGAACTCGTGGATGGCCCTCTCTAGCTCGTCCCGGATCCGCATCACGGCGAAGGGCCTGCGGTGGCGTAGCCAGAGGTGGCGGTGGTCCAGGAGGAAGTCAATGCCGTGCTCCTTGGGGCCGATGGGGTACTCCTCCTTGGGCCGGCTCACCACCTCGAGGTTCCGGACGGCGAGCTCAAACCCCCCGGGGGCCCTCGCGTCCTCCCGTACCCGGCCCCACACCCTGAGGGCGGTCTCCTGGGGCAGGTGGTCCGCCTCCCGGAAGGCCTCTTCCGGCACCTCCCCTCTGACCACCGTGGCCTGGAGGAAGCCTGTGCCGTCCCGGAGGATGAGGAAGTGGATCCTGCCCTTGGAGCGCCGCTGGTAGACCCAGCCCCGGAGTTCTACCTCCTGGCCCACGTGGCGGGCGATCTCGTGGATGAAGACCCGCATACCGCCTCCATCCTAAAGGAAGGGAGGGTTCTTCCGGAGCGCGGCCAAGGCCTCCGCCAGGCCGCAGGCCTCCACGGGGGCCACCACCTTCCTGGCGGCCCGCTTCACCGAGGGGGGGGCGTTGCCCATGGCGATGCCCATCCCCACGGCCCGGATCAGCTCCAGGTCGTTCTCCCCATCCCCCACCATGGCGCACTCCGCCAAGGAGAGGCCGTAGGCCTCCGCCACGAGGCGGGCGGCCGTGAGCTTGCCCACGCCCACCTTGGTGAGGGAGACGAACCGCACCCCCGGCATCTTGGGGCTTTCCGCCACGTGGGCCTGAAGCTCAGGAGGAAGGCCCTCCAGGAAGGCCTCCAGGGGGGCTTGGGCCCCGGCCAGCACCTGGAGGCGCACCAGGGGGGAGGGAGGCCTAAGGAGGTCGGCCCCTTCGGCCTCGAGGCCCAAAAGCGCCTGGTGGGCCAGGAGGAGGGGGCTATCCCCCTCCACGAAGAAGCCCCCTTCCGCCGTGTACCCTTCCAAGGGGAGGGAAAGCCTCCTTGCCAGGCGAACGGCCTCCCGGGCCGGCCCTTCCGGGAGGGCCTCCACGTGGAAGGGCCTGGCGGGTGGCTCGTGGGGGTCCTGGGCGAGGGCGAGGACCACGGCCCCCGACTCGTACACGTGGAGGCCTGCGGGGGCAAGCCTTCGGGCGAGGGAAAGGGCCTCCCCCCGGCCGGGCCTCCCCGTCACCAGGGCGAACCGAACCCCTAGGGCCCTCAGGGCCTCCACCTCGGGCCAGACGCAAGGGGGCACCCCGTCCTTGCCCACCAGGGTGCCGTCCACGTCCACGAAGACCAGGCGGATCACGCCAAGTCTCCCGTGGCCACCACCACCGCCTCTCCCCCGATCTGTACCGCGTAGGGCAGGCCAGTGGGGCTGTATTCCACCAGGACCTCCACCACCCCGGGATTCCCCAGGCGGTGCCCCTGGTAAACGGTGAGCCGCACCTCTCCCTCCCGTCTGGGCACCACCCCGGCCCGGGCGAGGAGGGCCCCCAAGGCGGCGTTGGCCGAACCTGTGACCGGGTCCTCGGGGATGCCGAGGAGGGGGGCGAAGTCCCGAGCGTAGAAGCTCCTCGGGCCCATGGGGGCGTAGGCGTGCACCGTGGCCACCTCCAGCCTGCGGGAGACCTCGGCCAGGGCCGGCATCTCCGGCTCCAGGGCGTCCACCACCCCGGGGGCCACGAGGGGCACGAAGAGGCTCCAAAGCCCGGTATAGGCGATGCCGTAGGGCAGGCCCCGGTGGAGGTAGCGTTCGTCGGTGCCTAGGGCCTCGAGGGCCGCCCTAAGGGCAGCGAAGGGGGGGAGGTCGCGGAAGCGCGGGGTGGGGCCCCGCACCCGGGCCTTCCTGGGCTCCCCTCCCTCGTACTCCACCTCCACCGGCAGGGCCTCCGTGGGCGTGTGCAGGTAGAGGCGGGTGGCCCCCTCGGGGGCCAGGCCCAGCCGCACCAGGGTGAGGCCCAGGGCCACCGCCGCATGGCCGGAAAACTCCACCTCTCCCGAAGGGGTGAAGAAGCGGACGCCAAAGGCCGCGCCTCGCCTCTCCGTGAGGAAGGCGGTCTCGGGCAGGGCCAGCCTCTTGGCGACCCGCTGCATCTCCTCGGGGCTCATTCCCCGGGCGTCCAGGACGATGGCCACCCGGTTCCCCGCCCCCGGGGCGGGGGCGAAGGCGTCCACGAGGGCGTAGGGAATCCTAGCCATGGGGGATCACCATGAGGCCGAGCTCCCTCAGTTGCTCCTCGGACACGGGGCTCGGGGCGCCCGTAAGGGGGTCCTTCCCCTCCTTGTTCTTGGGGAAGGCGATGACCTCGCGGATGGAGGGGCTTTCCGTCATGAGGGCGAGGAGCCGGTCCAGCCCCCAGGCGATGCCCCCGTGGGGCGGGGCGCCGTACTCCAGGGCCTCGAGGAAGAAGCCGAACTTCTCCTTTTGCTCCTCCTCGCCGAGGCCGAGGAGCCGGAAGATCCGGGCCTGGAGGCTAGGGTCGTGGATGCGGATGGACCCCCCGCCCACCTCCACGCCGTTTAAGACCAGGTCGTAGGCCAGGGCCCGCACCCTCCCGGGGTCTTCCTCCAGGAGGGCGAGGTCCTCGGGGTGGGGGCTGGTGAAGGGGTGGTGCATGTAGGTCCAGGCCCCTTCCTCCTCGTCCCACTCCAAAAGGGGGAAGTCCACCACCCAGAGGAAGCGAAACCCCTCCTCCCTTAAGTCCAGGAGGTCGGCCAGCTTGAGCCGCACTGCTCCCAGGGCCTCCGCCGCCACCCTAAGGCTCCCCGCCACGAAGAGGAGGGTGTCCCCCGGCTTGGCCCCGGTGGCCTTAAGGAGGGCCTCCCGGACAGGCTCTAAAAACCTGGCCACGCCCCCCGAGAAGCCCCCTTCCTCCACCCGGGCCCAGGCCAAGCCCTGGGCCTTGTACCTTCTCGCCACCTCCTCCAGCTCGGCGATCTCCTTGCGGGAAAGGGCCTTGGGGAGGGCGAGGGCCTTGACCCGTTCCGCCTCCCGGAAGACCCGGAACTCGCTCTCCCGGAAGAGGGGCCCCACCTCCTTAAGCTCTAGGCCAAAGCGGAGGTCGGGCTTGTCGGAGCCGTAGCGCTCCATGGCTTCCCCGTAGGAAAGCCTGGGGAAGGGGAGGGGAAGCTCCACCCCCAGGGCCTCTCGGAAGACGTGGGCCAGGAGGCGCTCGTTCAGGGCGAGGACGTCCTCCACCTCCACGAAGCTCATCTCCAGGTCCAGCTGGGTGAAGTCGGGCTGGCGGTCGGCCCTTAAGTCCTCGTCGCGGAAGCAGCGGGCGATCTGGAAGTAGCGGTCCAGCCCCGCCACCATCAGCATCTGCTTGAAGAGCTGGGGGGACTGGGGCAGGGCGTAGAAGAGGCCGGGCTCCTGGCGGTAGGGCACCAGGAAGTCCCGGGCCCCTTCCGGGGTGCTCTTGGTGAGGAAGGGGGTCTCCACCTGGACGAAGCCCTCCCGGTCCAGGAAGTCCCAGATGGCCTTGATGACCCGGTGGCGCAGGCGGAGGTTCTCCTGCATCCGGCGCCTTCTTAGGTCCAGGTAGCGGTACCTGAGGCGGAGCTCCTCATGGGGTTCCTTCTCCTCCTCCCCCCGCCAGCCCGCGTCCACGGGGAAGGGGGGAGTCTTGGCCTCGGCGAGGACCTCGAGGACCTTTAGCTCCACCTCCACCGCCCCGGTGGCCAGGCGGGGGTTGGGCTCGGGGCGGCGGCGCACCACGCCCCAGGCGCGCACCACCCACTCCGGGCGCACCCGCTCGGCTACGGGGTAGGCGGGGCTTTCCGGGTGGGCCACCAGCTGGACCAGGCCCTCCCGGTCCCTCAGGTCCAGGAACACCAGGCCCCCCAGGTCCCGGCGGCGGTTCACCCAGCCCTCGAGGACCACCTCCTGCCCCACGTGGGCTTCCCTCAGGCTTCCGGCGTAGTGGGTGCGGCGCATAATCCCTTAAAGCTTACCGGATGCTCATCCCAAGGTGGAAAGGAGAAAGCCCGCCACCTCCGGGATGGCGAGGCGCACCTGCTCCCCGGTGGCGAGGCGCTTCAGCGTGAGCTCCCCCGCCCGGAGCTCGTCCTCGCCCAAAAAGCCCGCGAAGGCCGCGTTTCGCCTCAGGGCCTCCTCCACCCCCCTGCCGGGTTTGCGGGGGGAGAGGGCGTACTCCACCCGGAGGCGGGGCCTCAAGGCCTCGGCCACGTAGAAGGCCTCCTCTACCGCCTCCTCCGTGAGGGGGACGAGGTAGAGGTCGGGGCCCCTTTCCTCTTGAGGCGCGAAGCCCTCGGCCTCGAGGGCTAGGGCCACCCGCTCCACCCCGAAGGCGAAGCCCACGCCCGGGACCCGGGGTCCCCCGAGAAGCTCGGAAAGCCCGTCGTACCGCCCCCCGCCTCCCAAGGCGGACTGGGCCCCGATCTCCTCGTGGTGCACCTCAAAGGCGGTGCGCACGTAGTAGTCCAGCCCCCGCACCAAGGCGGGATCCAGCTCGTAGGGGACGGAGAGCCTTTCCAGGTGGCGCTCTACCCTTTTGAGGTGGGCCCTGGCCTCTTCGCCTAGGAAGTCCAGCATAGGCTTCACCCCCAGGGCCTCGAGGAGGGCCTGGTCCCTCTCGCTTTTGGAGTCCAGGATGCGCATGGGGTTGAGCGAAAGGCGCTCCTTGGAGTCCTCGGAGAGGGCCTCCCGGTGGGGGGCGAGGAGTTCCCTGAGGTAGGCGTTGTACCGGGCCCGGTCCTCGGGGTCCCCCACGGAGGAGAGCTTCACCTTGAGGCGCCTTAGGCCCAGCTCCTTCAGGCACTCGTAGAGGAGGACGATGGCCTCGGCGTCCAGGATGGGGCTTTCCGAGCCCAGGGCCTCGTAGTTCACCTGGTGGAACTGGCGGTACCGCCCCTTCTGGGGCCTCTCTGCCCGAAACATCGGCCCCGCCATCCAGAGCCTGACGGGCTGGGGCCAGACCTTCATCCCGTGCTCCAGGTAGGCCCGGACCATGGCGGCGGTGCCCTCAGGGCGCAGGGTGAGGGAACGCCCGCCCCGGTCCTGAAAGGTGAACATCTCCTTGCGCACGATGTCCGTAGAGGCGCCCACCCCCTTTTCAAAGACCTGGGTCTCCTCAAAGACGGGGGTGATGAGCTCTAGGGCCCCTGCCGCCTCCAAGACCTTTCTGGCGGTGGCCACGATGTGCTGGTGAAGTTTGAGCTCCTTGCCGAAGAGGTCCTTGGTGCCCCGAACCGCCATACCCTTCCACTTTACAAGCTGGGGCGGCCTGCATAAACTGGGGGCGTCCGTGGAGGACGAGGGAGGCGTTTATGAAAGGAGCAGCTTTGGGCGCATTGGTCCTGGCCATGGGGCTCGCCTGGGCGGCGGTGCCGACGAACACCCTGCTTTACATGGAGTCGGCGGACATCCCTACCCTGGACCCGGGAGCTACCTACGACACGGCCAGCGGGGCTTTGGTGGAGAACATCTACGAAACCCTGGTTACCTACAAGGGTAAGAGCGTGAGCGAGCTCCAGGGCCTGCTGGCCACGAGTTGGACCATCTCCGGGGACGGAAAGGTCTATACCTTTACCCTTCGCAAGGGTGTGAAGTTCCACTCGGGCAACCCCTTTACCTGTGAGGACGCGGAGTACACTTTCCGCCGCAACCTGGTTACCAACAGCCCGGAGTCGGGAAACTGGTTCCTGGCGGAGAGCCTCCTGGGTACCTCCGCTAACGCAGCGGATGACCCCTCCATTACCTGGAACCGCATTGCCCGGGCGGTGCAATGCGATAGGGAAGGGCGCCTGGTCTTCACCCTTCCCAAGCCCGATCCAGCCTTCCTGGCCAAGCTCGCCTTTGCTGGGCAGTCCATTGTGGACAAGAAGTGGGCCATCAGCCTGGGGGAGTGGGATGGTACGGAGAAGACGTGGAAGAGCTGGGTGGGAAAGGATCTGACCGACTCCGAGCTATCCAAAAAGCCCTCGGGTACAGGGGCTTACCGCTTGGCCAGGCGGGACGCCAACACCGTGGTTCTAACTGCTTTCCCCGAGTACTGGGGGGGCAAGCCCAAGATTGAAAACGTCATCTTCCAAATCGTTAAGGAGCAGGCAACCCGCATTGAGGCCCTGAAGAAGGGGGATGCAGATGCGGTGGAGACCGGCCCTCGGCCTGTCCTAGCCCAGCTTCAAGGGGTACCGGGCCTCAAGATCATGGACGATATTCCTAACAATACCGCCACCGCCATCTTCATGAACCAGAAGATCGGCAATCCCGAGTATCTGGGGTCGGGTAAGCTGGATGGCAAGGGCATCCCCGCCAATTTCTTTGCCGACGTAAACGTACGCAAAGCTTTTAACTACGCCTTCGATTATGATCGCTACATCAAGGAGGTGCTTCAGGGCAAAGGGGTGAAGCGGACCATGCTTTTGCCCGAAACCTTCTTTGGCTACGACCCCACCCTTCCTACCTATACCTATGACCCTCAGAAGGCCACGGCTTACTTCAAGAGGGCTTTCGGGGGCAAGCTCTGGGAGACGGGGTTTGTTTTAAAGGCCACCTACAGGGCCGGGGCCCAGGCGGCGCAGACCGCCATGGAAATCCTTAAGGCCAACGTGGAGAAGCTCAACCCCAAGTTCAGGGTGGAACTGGTGGCCAAGCCCTGGTCCGACCTCCTGAAAGAGAGCCGCACGGGCGGGGTCCCGATGATCATCATCGGTTGGGCTCCGGACTACGCTGACCCTGACAACTTCCTTTACACCTTCTACCACTCCCAGGGGTACTACCACCCGCGCTCTAACTGCTCCGACCCGGTCCTGGACAAGCTCCTGGATCAGGCCCGCCAGACCACGGACCGCGAGAAGCGCAAGGTGCTGTACCGCCAGGTTGGCCTCAGGGCTTACGAGGTCGCCTGCTACATCAACGTTCCGGCCGGGCTTGGCTTCATCGTGTACAACGAGAAGCTAAAAGGTGTAGAGGAGAACTTTAACCCCATGTTCTCCAACTACTTCGGTACATATTTCCGTAATCTGTCCAAGTGAATCCCCTTAGGGGCCCCGCGGCTAGGCCGCGGGGCTCCCCTCCGCGGTGCCATGCTGGCTTTCCTTGTACGCAGATTGCTTTCGCTACCCTTGGTCCTCCTTGCCTTAAGCCTGGCCATTGTGGGCCTGCTCCAGTTCCTCACGCCAGAGCAGCGGGCCGTGGCCTTTGTGCAGAACGAGCAGCAGTTGAGAAACCTGGACAAGGTGATCCGGGAGAAGGGTCTGGACCAGCCTTTCTGGGTCCAGTACGGGAGCTGGCTGAAGGAGGCCCTCCGGGGCAACCTTGGCTTCTCTAAGGCCTCTAACAAGCCGGTGGTGGATACCATCAAGGAGCGCTTTCCGGCCACCCTCGAGCTGGCTCTCTTCGCCAGCGTGCCCATCATCCTGGTGGGGGTGTGGCTTGGCACGTTGGCCGCCTTGCGCAAGGACACCTGGCTGGATCAGGCGGCTAGGGTTTTCGTGGTGGTGGCCTATAATGTGCCCACCTTTGTCATGGGCATCCTGCTCCTGGTCATCTTCTATGGGTTTTTAGGGCTGGCTCCTGGTCCCGGGCAACTTTCGCCCGAAAATCAGATAGAACTAATTTTGAATCCCATTCCCCGAAGGACAGGGATGCTTTCTGTGGACGCGCTTTTGGCAGGAAACTGGAAGGTTTTCTGGGACGTGCTTCACCACCTGATCCTGCCTGTGGCTACCCTGACCACGGTGTCCAGCGCCACACTTCTTAAGGTGACGCGCTCTTCCATGCTGGAGGTGCTTTCCCAGGATTACATCCGCACCGCCCGGGCCAAGGGGTTGCCCGACCGGGTGGTCAACCTGAAGCATGCCCGCCGTAATGCCCTTTTGCCTGTGATTACCTTGGCCAGCTTCACGGTGATGGGCCTGCTCTCGGGAGCCGTGATTACCGAGACCATCTTCGCCTACCCCGGCATCGGCTCCTGGGGGGCTCAGGCGGCCACCTTGTTTGATGTGCCCGGCATCATGGGCTTCGCCTTGCTCACGGCGGTGATCACGGTTCTGGTTAACCTGGTTACGGATATCCTTTATGCCTTAGTGGATCCCCGGGTGAGGTACGACTGATGCGAGGCCGCTTCTTCAAGCGCTTCTTCAGGAACCGGCTGGCCTGGCTGGGCCTGCTTCTCGTGTCCGCCTACTTCCTTGTTGCCCTTTTCGCCCCCCTCATCGCTCCGCCCAGACCTGTGGGCAACAACTGCCTGCGGGACCTGGGGGCGAAGGCCACCGCGGAGGTCTACGACCCTCTGGGTCCGGTCTTCTGGAGGGCGCTTTTGGCTACGCCTGCCAGCTGCTACCAGATCGCCCGAATTAACTACCGCCCCGAGCCTTCGCCGCCCCTGGGGCCTGTGGAGACGGAGGTCGGCGTGGTGCGGCCGCTTCTGGGTACCTCCAGCGGTTATGACGTTTTCTACGGCTTGGTCTGGGGTACCCGGACGGCCCTGCGCCTGGCCCTGGTGGTGGTGGCGCTCCAGTTTCTGGTGGGGGTGGTGGTAGGTGCGGTGAGCGGCTATTTCGGCGGGGTGGTGGACAACGTGATCCAGCGTGTCCTGGAGGTTATCTTTGCCTTCCCCAGCTTTGTTCTCATCATGGTCATCACCACCCTGTTGGGACCGAGCCTCGAGCACATCATCTTGGCCTTTGTGTTGGTGGGCTGGGCAGGGTATGCCCGTGTGGTGCGGGGGGAAGTGCTACGCGTCCGGGCTCTGGACTTCGTAGAAGCGGCCCGGGCCATGGGCGCCTCCCATACGCGCATCATCGTTCGGCATATCCTTCCCAACAGCCTCACGGCAGCTACAGTGGTCGCCGTGTTGGACCTGGGTTCCGTGCCCCTCTCCGCTGCAGCCCTTTCCTTCCTGGGTATCGGCCTCCCCGTGGGTTATGCGGACTGGGGCCAGCTCGTGGCCTTTGCGCGGAGCTGGATCCAGGGGCCTCCAGGCAACCCCCTCGGGTATTGGTACGTGAGCTTCTTCCCTGCCCTCACCATCGTACTCTTCGGCCTGGGGTGGAACCTTTTAGGGGATGCGGTGCGGGATGCCTTGGATCCCCGGAGCCCGTAGCCCCTGTGCGCCGCATGGCCCGCCGCCCCTCCGGATGGGGCGCGAGCCCCTTCTTTGGCTTGCGCCTTGCCTATGCCCCCTAGGCCGGCATCAGGTGCAGGTAACGGGCCTTGAGGGCCACGCGGACGGCCTGGCCGGGCCGAAGGCGGAGCTTTTCCTGCACGTGCCGGGGCAGGAGGATTTCCAGGGTAAGGGGCCCTCGGAACACCCCCCGGTAGGCTAGCCCCTGGGGTTCCAGGCGCTCCAAATAGCCCTGGAGCACGTTCTCTAAAGGTGGGGGGCGATCCTCCCGCACCACGAGAACCTCCGCCGCCCGCACCCCGAGCCAGGCCACCTGCCCCGGACGGGCCCAAGGGGGGAGGGCCAGCCTCAGGAACACGCCCTCCGCCTCTACCCCTCCTTCCCGCACCCGAACGGGAAGGAGGTTCTCGTAGCCCAGAAGCCTGGCCACCTCCAGGGAGGCCGGGGCGCCCAGGACCTCCTCGGGAGGGCCCTCCTGGAGGATCCCCCCCGAGCCCAAGACGGCCAGCCGGTCGGCCACCTGGGCCAGAGCCGGATCATGGCTTACCGCCAGGGTGGGGAGGCCCGTGTCCCGGATGAGGGCCACCAGCTCCCCGACCACGCGGTCCCGGGTCAGGGGGTCCAGGGCACTGGTGGGCTCATCCAGGAGGAGGAGCTTGGGGTCCCGGGCCAGGGCCCGGGCCAGGGCCACCCGCTGCCGCTGCCCCCCGGAGAGCTCCCTGGGGTAGCGCTCCGCCAGGGGCAAAAGCCCCACCCGTTCCAGGAGGGCCAGGGCCCGTTCCTTGCGGCCCTTCCCCCGCAGGGGGAAGGCTACGTTCTCCCAGGCGGTCATGTGGGGGAAGAGGGCCAGGTCCTGGGGCAGGTAACCCACGGGACGCCTTTCGGGAGGAAGGCCGGAAAAAGGCTCTCCCTCCGCGGGGACGAGGCCCGCCAGGGCCCTGAGGAGGGTGGTCTTGCCCGCCCCGCTCTCGCCCAGGAGCACGGTGAACCCTTCTATCCGCAGGGCCACTTCCAACCGGATGGGCTTCAGGATGCGGTACCGGACTTCCATCGCCTCTCCAGGACTTTAAGGGCCAGGGCGCTCCCGAAACCTAAGGCTAAGAGGAGGCCCGCCAGACGGTCCGCCTCCTCCAGCCGTAGGGCCTGGGTGAGCTCAAAGAGGTAGATGCTGGCCACCTTGGTCTCCCCGGGGATGCTCCCCCCCACCATGAGCACCACCCCGAACTCCCCCAGGGTGTGGGCGAAGGTGAGGAGGGTGCCCGAGAGGAGGCCGGGCCAGGTGAGGGGCAGGATCACCGCCCGCCACACCTTTAGGGGGCCCGCCCCTAGGGTGCGGGCGGTCTCCAAGAGGGTGGGGTCCAGGGTGCGGAAGGCCTCCCGGTAGGTGTTGAAGGCCAGGGGCAGGTTGAAGAGGACGCTGGCGAGGAGGATGCCCGGAAAGGTGAAGGCGAGCTCGAGGCCCAGCCGGGCAAGAGGCCCTCCCTTGCCCAAAAGAAGGAGGAGGTAGTAGCCGAGGACCGTGGGGGGCAGGGTGAGGGGCAGGAGGAGCATGGCCTCGAGGAGGGTCTTCCCGACGAAGGTGCGCCGGGCCGTGAGCCAGGCCAGGCTCCCCGCCAGGGGCAGGAGGAGGAGGGCGGTGAGAAGGGCGAGCTTGAGGCTTAGGGCCAGGACGGTCCAGGTCTCGCTCACGGCACCTGGTAGCCGTAGGCCACGAGGATCCGCTTGGCCTCAGGGCCGAACAGGAAGGCGTAGAAGCGCCGCACCTCGGGCCTCGCCCTTCCCTTTAGGAGGATCACGGCCTGGTCCAGGGGCGTGTAGAGCCGCTGCGGCACCAGGAAGGCCTCTCCCTGGTTCCGGAAGGCGGGGGTGAAGAGGGCGGAGAAGTTGAAGAAGCCCGCGTCCGCCGCTACCAGGGTGAGCTGGGCGGTCTGGGCGATGTCCTGGCCGTAGACCAGCTTGGGCTGGACCTTTTCCCAAAGCCCCGTTTGGGTCAGGGCCTCCTTGGCCGCGCGGCCATAGGGGGCCACCTCGGGGTTGGCCAGGGCCACCTTCCGGATGGCCGGGTTCAGGAGGACGGCGAGGTCCTTGGGCTTGATCCCCACCCGCTTGGGAAGGAAGAGGATCAGCTTCCCCCGGGCGTAGACCCGCGGGGGCTCCTCCGCCAACCCTCTTTCCGCCAGGGCCCTGGGGAAGCCGGTGTCCGCGGCCAGGAAGAGGTCAAAGGGCGCGCCCTGGAGGATCTGCTGGGTAAAGGCGCCAGAGGAGCCGAAGTTGGCCTGCACCTGTACCCCTGGGTTGGCCTGGTGGAAGGCCCGGACGATGTCCAAAAAGGCGTCCCGGAGGTTGGCCGCCACCGCCACCTTGACCTCGGTCCCTTGGGCTAGGGCCAGGCCCAGGAGGGCCAAGGCCAGGGCGAAGGTCCGTGGAGTCTTTCGCATGGTTCACACCTCCCGCTTTCGGGCCACACGGTTACGCTGTGACCGTTTCCATACTAAGCCGGGAGGAGGAGAATGGGAAGGTGCCGCGGCTTTCCCTCAACGAGCAGGCCGTCCTCGGGGCCCTCCTCCTGGGGCCGGCCGCCGCCCCCGACCTGGCCCGCCTCTTTGCCCCCGGGGGGCCCTTCCATCCCCTACGCCGCTTGGGAAAGGTCCAGGTGTACCGGGCCCTGGGGCGCCTTCTGGAGCTGGGGCTGGTGCGGGAGGAGGGGGCACGCCCCTCCCCTTCGGGCCCCCCGGGAGTCCTCTACGCCCTCACCCCTCAGGGCCGCCTCTGGGCCGAGGCCTGGCTCCAAACCCCCCTCGGCCGCCTTCCCGAAGCCCGGGTCCTCCTGCGCCTCAAGCTTGCCCTCCATCTCCTCCTGGGCCGGGACCCCAGGCCCTTCCTCCTGGCCCAGGGGGAGGCCTACCGGGCGCTCCTCCAGCGCCTGGGGCAGGAGGCCGAGGGGACGAAGGGCTTGGGGCGGGTCTACGCCCTATGGTGGAGGGAGATGGCCGTGGCGGGCCTCCGCTACGTGGAAGCCCTGTTGGAAGAGGGGTTCTAATACCAGCCTATGCGGGCCCAAGCCCGCAAGGGGACCGCGGTAGAAAGTCCCTGCGAGGTTTTCGGGGCATAGGAGCGCAGGAATCAAAAGCAAAGAGCATAAGGCGGCTTCGCGCCCTCTTGGCCCCCGCCGGGGCGCACGTTCCCCCTGGCGAGGTCTTGCATAAGTTTGCAGTCTTGCGCTATCCTATAAGCCTCATGGGGGGAGAGACCCTGACCGTGCCCAAGGACCTTCTGGACTTTTCGGCCTACGGGAAGGAGGCGGTGGGGCGCCTCTTGGACCTGGCGGGGCGGCTCAAGGGGGAACGGTACCGGGGGGAGGACCTAAAGGGCAAGACCCTGGCCCTGCTCTTTGAGAAGCCCTCCTTACGCACGAGGACCACCCTCGAGGTGGCCATGGTCCACCTGGGGGGGCACGCGGTCTACCTGGACCAGAAGCAGGTGGGCATCGGGGAGCGGGAGCCCGTGAAGGACATCGCCAAGAACCTGGAGCGCTTTGTGGAGGGGATCGCCGCTCGGGTCCATCGGCACGAGACCGTGGAGGCCCTGGCCCGCCACGCCCGGATCCCCGTGCTGAACGCCCTTTCCGACCGGGCCCACCCCCTGCAGGCCCTGGCCGACCTCCTCACCCTGAAGGAGGCCTTCGGGGGCCTCGAGGGCCTCGAGGTGGCCTGGGTGGGGGACGGGAACAACGTCCTCCACTCCCTTCTGGAGGTGGCCCCCCTCGTGGGCCTCAGGGTGCGGGTCGCCACCCCTAAGGGTTACGAGCCCGACCCCGAGCTTCTCCGCCGGGCCCGGGCCCAGCTCACCCACGACCCCAAGGAGGCCGCCCTGGGGGCCCACGCCCTCTACACCGACGTCTGGACCAGCATGGGCCAGGAGGCGGAAAGGGAGAAGCGCCTCAAGGACTTCCAGGGCTTCCAGGTGAACGGGGAGCTCCTCTCCCTTCTCCACCCCGAGGGGGTCTTCCTCCACTGCCTTCCCGCTCACTACGGGGAGGAGACCACGGAGGAGGCGGTCCACGGGCCGCGGAGCCGGGTCTTTGACCAGGCGGAAAACCGCCTCCACACCGCCAAGGCCGTCCTCCTCTCCCTGCTAAAGTAGGGGTATGGTCCGGCCCTACCGCTTTCGCTTGGAGGAGTTCCTGAAGCTCCCCCTGCCGGAAAGGGGGGTGGAGCTTCTTGAGGGGGAGGTTTGCCGGATGGCCCCCATAGGCTCGAGGCACGCTCACGTTTTGGACCTTTGGACGGAAACCTTCCCCAAGGCGGCGCTGGAGGCCCTGTGGTGAGGGTAGGGATCCTCGGGGCCTCGGGGTATGGGGGAGCGGAGCTCCTCCGGCTCCTCAAGGGGCATCCCGGGGTGGAGCTCGTGGGCTTCACGAGCCGCAGGCACGAGGGAAGGCCCCTTGAGGCCGCCTGGCCCCAGCTTTGGGACGGGAGGCCTTTCGCCTCACAAGAGGAGGTCCTGGAGCGGGCTGAGGTGGTCTTCCTGGCCCTTCCCAACGGGCTCGCCATGGAGATCGCTCCCAAGGCCCTCGAGGCGGGCAAACGGGTCATTGACCTCTCCGGGGACTTTCGCCTGCCCCCCGAGGTTTACGAGGCCTGGTACCGGATCCCCCACAAGAGCCCGAACCTTTACAAGGAGGCGATCTACGGCCTGCCCGAGCTTCACCGGGAGGAGCTAAAGGAGGCCAGGCTCGTGGCCAACCCGGGGTGCTACGTGACCGCCGCCACCCTGGCCCTCGCGCCGCTTGCGGCGGAAGGGGTTCTGGAGGGGGGGTTCCTGGTGGGCTTAAGCGGCGTCTCGGGGGCGGGGCGGGAGGGGGAAGGCACCTTCTTCGCCGAGGTGAACGAAAACCTGAAGCCCTACAAGGCGGGAGGGGTCCACCGCCACCTCCCGGAGATGGAGAGAAACCTGGGGAGGGTTTTGGCCCAGGGGAGGTGGGTGCGGACCCACGGGGAGGCGAGGGCGTTACGGCTTTCCTTCACCCCCCACCTGGTGCCCATGACCCGGGGGATCCTGCTCACTGCAGAGGCCGAGGTGAAGGGTGCCTGGAGCCAAGGGGGCCTGGAGGAGCTCTACCGGGACTTCTACGCGGGCGAGCCCTTCGTGCGGGTCCTCGAGGGCCTTCCTGAGACCAAGGGCACCTCCGCCTCCAACCGGGTGGACCTTAAGCCCCTCTACGAGGAGAGGACCGGCAAGGTCCTGGTCTTCGCCGCCTTGGACAACCTGGTCAAGGGCATGGCGGGCCAGGCGGTGCAGAACCTGAACCTGATGCTGGGCTTCCCCGAGGAGACCGCCCTGCCCAAGGAGGGCCTATGGCCGTGAGGCTCCCCCGGGGCTTCCGGGCGGGGGCTACCCGGGCCGGGATCAAGCCCTCGGGCAAGCCCGACCTCGCCCTTTTGGTCTCCGGCCTCCCCGCTGCCTGGGCCTATGCGGCCACCAGAAACCGGGCCGCGGCCCCTTCCATCCACCGGGGGAGGGCGCTTTACGCCTCCGGCAAGCCCCTAAGGGCGGTGGTGGTGAACGCCGGGAACGCCAACTGCGCCACCGGGGAGCGGGGCTTTCAGGACGACCGGCGCATGGCCGAGGCGGCGGCCCTCCGCCTGGGCCTTCCCCCGGAGGCGGTCCTCACCGCCTCCACCGGGGTCATCGGGGTGCCCCTTCCCCTGGAGAAGGTGGAGCTTGGCCTACCCCAGATCGCCCTCACCCCCTTTGCCGAGGCCTTCGCCGAGGCCATCCTCACCACGGACACGGCGGTCAAGGTGGCCGAGGCCGAGGTGGCGGGGGCAAGGATCGTGGGCGTGGCCAAGGGGAGCGGCATGATCCACCCCAACATGGCCACCCTGCTCGCCTTCCTGGTGACCGACGCCAAGGTGCCCCAGGAGGCCCTCCGGGAGGCCTGGCGCGGCATCGTGGACCGCACCTTCAACCAGGTCACCGTGGACGGGGACACCTCCACCAACGACCTGGCCCTTCTCCTGGCCAACGGGGCCTATGGGGAGGTGCCCCTCCCTGCCCTCTTGGCCGCGGTGGAGGCCGTGGCCCGGGAGCTTGCCCGCAAGGTTGCCCGGGACGGGGAGGGGGCGACCAAGCTCATGACCGTGCGGGTGGTGGGGGCGGCCACGGAGGAGGAGGCGAGGCGGGCGGCCAGGGCCGTGGCCCAAAGCCCCCTCTGGAAGAGCGCCCTCTACGGCAATGACCCCAACTGGGGCCGGATCCTGGCCGCCCTCGGCAACTCGGGAGCCCGGTTTGACCCCCTTCGGGTGCGCATCGCCCTTCAAGGGATTCCCCTCTACCAGGGCGGGGCCCTGCCCTTTGACCGGGAGGGAGCGAGCCAGGCCATGCGGGCCGAGGAGGTGGAGGTCTTCGTGGACCTGGGGGAGGGGGAGGGGGAGGGGGAGGCCTTTGGGTGCGACCTCACGGAGGGGTACGTGCGCATCAATGCCCTTTACACCACGTAGCGCCTCTTGCCGTAAGGCTTCCAAGGTGGTAGACTAGGCTTGGAGGTGAGAGGGATGAAAAAGTTGTTTATTCTAGCTTTGACCGGTTTGGCGTTGTCCTTGGCCTATGCCCAGACCCCGGGTTTTGGCGTCTACTCGGGGTACCCCACCTACCTGGGGCTCCAGTACCAGACCATGAACCTCCGCTTTGGCGCGGGGCTCAGCCTGGGCGGCTTCGGCGGGGATGTGGCCCTCATCCTGGCCAAGAGCCCCTTGGCCGGCGTTGGCCTGGACACCAGCTGGTACTATGGCCTGGGCCTTGGGGCCACGACGGCTGCGGGCGGCTTGGGCGTTTACCCGCACGGGCTTGCGGGGCTTGAGTTCCGGCTTCCAGATCCAGCCTTGAACCTTTACGCCGAGGGACAGCTGGGGGCCCTCGTCTTTACCGGTGGGGGTTTTGGACCCTACTTTGCGGGTCGCCTGGGGGTGATCCTCCGCTAGGGGGGTTCTCCTGGGTAGGATGGAGGGGATGCGTCGTCTTCCCCTCCTTTTTTTGCCGTTTCTCCTCGCCGCTTGCGCCAGGCCGGACACCGAGCCGCCCCAGGTGGGCTTGGTGACCCCCCTGGGGGGCGGGGTGGCGCCGGGAAGAAGCCTTCTGGCGGAGGGCTACGCCTTTGACCCCTCGGGGGTGGTGAGCGTGCGGGTCAACGGACAGGAGGTCCTTCCCGAGGAGGAGCGGGGCAAGCGGCTCGTGCGGTTCCGCTTTCGCCTCGAGGCCCCCAGCTCGGGCTGGGTGGAGGTGCGGCTTCAGGCGGAGGACGGGGCGAAAAACCGCGGGGAGCGCAGCGTGACCCTAGCCCTGGACGCCACCCCGCCCCGGATCCGGATAGACCGGGTGGAGCGGGAAGGGAACCTCCTCAGGGTCTATGGGTTGGTGGAGGACAACGTAGGGGTGGAGCGGGTTTCCCTGCGCTCGGGGCGCCGGTACATCCCCCTTTCCTTACCCAAGGGGACCGCGGTGCCCTTTGTAGTGGAGGCTTCTCCCGGGGCGGCCCTGGTGGCGGTGGACGCTGCGGGCAACCGCGCCGAGCGCCCCCTGCCCTAGGGCGTGGTAGACTCTCTGCCGTGCGGGGCTTAGGCGAGACCCTGAAGGACCTGGCCCGGGCCCTCCGGGAGACCCCCCTCGAGGCCGCCCAGGTGAACCGCTTGCAGCAGGTCGCCAGGCTCCTCCACCGCCTGCCCCCCTCCCGGGAGCGGGACGGGCTTTTAGCGGTGGCCTACCTCCGCCTCTACAGCCTCACGGGAAGGGAAGAGCACTACCTGAGGGGGTACAGCTACGCCCGCACCGCGCGCCTCGAGCCCGTCCGCCTCCTGGCGGAGCGCCTTTCGGAGGGACGATGAAGGAACTTCTCAGCCTGCTCGCTGTCGGGTCCATTGGGCTTTCGGGCCTGGCCCTGCTTTGGGGCGTGGCCCTCATCCGCCGGGGGGAAAGGGTCTGGCACCACCGGACCATGCTCCTGGCCACGGCTTTAGCCGCCCTCTTCTTGGGGTTCTACCTGGCCCGTTGGGGGCTTTACGGCACCACGGCCTATGGGGGGCCTGAGGCCTGGCGGGGAGCCTACTATTTCCTCCTCTTCACCCACACCCTCCTTGCGGCCCTGAACGCCCCCTTGGCCCTCTACGTCATCTCCCGGGCCCTCAGGGGGGAGTTTGCCTCCCACAAGCGCTGGGCGAGGGTTTTGGTGCCCATCTGGCTCTATGTGGCCCTCACGGGCTGGGTCATCTACCTGGTGCTGAAGCGCTACGGGGTGGAGAAGGGGAGCGTCACCTTCTAGCCCAGGCCTCCACCACCACCCGGCCCGCCTCCACCCGGGCGAGCTCCGCCCCCCGGCCCTTTCCCCCTTCCGGGGCCTGGGCCAGGTGGGGGCCGATGCGCACCTGCTTGGCGGAAAGCTCGAGGGCGAAGATAAAACGCTCCTCGTCCCCCAAGGCCCCGGCGTGGGCGAGGCCGCGGAGTTTCCCCACCACGATCACGTCCCCCCCCGCCACCACCTCGGCCCCGGGGTTCACGTCCCCGAGGACCACCACGGTCCCGGGATGCTCCACCCGCTCCCCGGCCCTTAGGGTCTTGGGCACCACCAGGGTCCCCGTGGGCCTGTGCCCCCTTGGGGGCACCAGGGTGAGGGGCCTTCCCAGGGAGAGGAGGGCCCTCAGGACCTCCTCCGCCACGGGGCCTGCCACCTCCACCTCGAGGGGCAGGCCCTCGGGGAGGTTCAGGGCCTTCAGGTCCTCGGGGGCTTCGTCCCCGTCCAGGCGGAGGGCGAGGGATTTGGGCGTGGCGCGGAGCCGCATGGGGTCATTTTACGGGGAGGGCACCTTCCAGTAGGCGGCCATCACCTTCCTCGCGGCGGGGAGGGCCACCCGGCTCCCCTCGCCCCCGTTCTCAAAGAAGGCCACCACCACCAGGGGGGGATAGGGCGTACCGGGTTCTGCGGGGCCATAGCCCATGTACCAGGCGTGCTCCAGGCCCAGACGTTTGCCCGGGGTCTCCGCGGTGCCCGTCTTGCCTCCCGTGGGGACAGGGAAATCCCCCAGGATGTGGCGGGCGGTGCCCTGGGTGACGGTTTCCCTTAGCCCCTCCTTTAGGACCTGCCAGTAGCGGCCAGGCACGGGGTCCAGGCGCGGGGCCACGGGCTCCTCTCCCAGGCGCTTCACCAAGTGAAGCCTTGGCTTTTTCCCCTCGTTGGCCAGGGTGGCCAGCATCCGGGCGATCTGGGCGGGGGTGGCGAGCACGGGCCCCTGGCCGATGGCCACGGAAAGGGTTTCCCCGGGGTACCAGGGTTCCTCCAGGGTCTTTTGCTTCCAGGCCCGGGTGGGGAGGAGGCCCGTCCTTTCGGCCACCTCGAGGCCCGTGGCCTCCCCGAGTCCGAGCCACCGGGCCCTCTGCGCCAGCCGGTCCACGAAGCCTAAGGGGTCCGTGGCCACCGCCTGGTAGTACCAGGTGTTGCAGCTAAAGGCGATGGCCTCCCTCACGGTCATGGGACCCATATCCCGGGGGGCCCAGTTGCGCCGCACCTGGCCGCCATAGACGATGTAGGGGCTGCAGCGGTAGGTGGTGGAGGGGCTCACGTACCCCTCCTCCAGGAGGGCGTAGCTCGTGGCCAGCTTGAAGGTGGAGCCGGGGGTATAGGGCTGGAGGGCCCGGTTGAGGAGGGGGAGGTCCTTGTCTTGGAGGAGGGCCTGGACCTCCTTGGGCACGGGCCGCCGGGCGAAGAGCCCGGGGTCAAAGGAGGGGGCGCTGGCCATGGCCAGCACCTCCCCCGTGGTGGGGTCTAGGGCCACGATGGCCCCCTTGACCCGGTGGGCGGGGGGAAGCCCGTGGAGGCGCCGGCCCGCGTTGATGTCCGTCAGGGCCTCCTCCAGGGCCTTTTCCGCCGCCTTCTGCAGGTCCAGGTCCAGGGTGAGGACCACGTCCTTCCCCGGGGTGGGCTCCTCCAGGACCGTTTCCCTCAGGCGCTCCCCCCGCGCGTTGACCTCCACCGCCTTCACCCCCGCCTTGCCCCGGAGGTAAGGCTCCAGAGCGGCCTCGAGGCCCGCCTGGCCCACCTCTTCCTCGGGGCCGTACCCCTGCTTGACCTGCTCGGCGTTGGCCAGGAGGACGTAGCCCAGGACCGGCCCGGAAATGGGGTTGGGATAGGTGCGCTCAATGCGCTCCGAGAGCTTCAGGTTCTTCTGCCCGGCGGTGAGCTCAGCCAGGGTCGGCAGGAGGGGCTCGGGGACGCCTGTTAGGAGCACAGCGGGGCCTGGGGGGAGCTCCTTCAGGCCGAGGAGGGGGAGAAGCCGCTCCTTGAAGGCCACCTCTCCCCCCTCGTAGACCAGGTCCACCACCAGGCGATCCTGGGCGATCACCCGCCCCTTGCGGTCCAGGATGCGCCCTCGAGGTGCGGGGATCCTTTCTGTCTTCAGGTAGTTCCCCTGGCTCCTCAGGGCGTACTTCTCGTGCTCCAGTACCTGGAGTTGCCACGCCCTAAGGCCCAGGAGGCCAAAGGCCAGGAGGAAGAAGGCCATGAGGGCGTAAAGGCGGCTCGTCATGGCGCTTGGGCCCGAAGGCGCAGGGCCAGGAGGAAGAGGGGCAGGGTGAAGAGGCCCTCGAGGAGGAGGTCCAGGGGCGCAAGGGGGGGGATCGCCAGCCTGAGCCAGTAGGCCACGAGGAAATAGCCCAGCCACTTGGCCGAGAAGGCCCACAAGAAGGCTAAGGGGGCGGTGAGGCCCTCTTCCAAGGCCAGGCGCCGGCCCGCGGCGTAGAGGGCGTAGGCGGCGGCGAGGAGGCCTACCGCATGGAGGCCCAGAAGGCCGTAGCCCATGAGGTCCTGGCAAAGCCCCAGGAGGAAGGCCCCGGGGAGGCCCAGGTAGTAGGGCCGCATTCGGGCGTACCAGAGGGCGAGGACCAGGAAGAGGTCGGGGGCCATGGCCCCTTGGGGCCAGAAGGCGGCGAGGAAGCCGGAGAGAAAGAGGGTGAGGAGGAAGGCGAAGAGGGTCATAGGGGCCTCAGGACCAGCACCTCCTCCAGCAGGGAGAGGTCCACCGCAGGGCGGACCCAGGCCCGCTGCTTCAAGCCTCCCTGCACCCTTTCCACCCGCTCTACCCTTCCCACGGGGATACCGTCGGGAAAGAGGCCCAGAGGGGCCCCCGTGAGGAGGAGATCCCCGGGGGCCACCCTCACCGTGGGGGGAAACTCCGCCACCAGGTGGTCGGGGGGGGCTCCCCGGGCCACCCCCCGTCCGGGGCTCTTCTCCGGACGCACCCCCACTTGGCTCTCCGGGTCCAAAAGGGTCCGCACCAGGGCCTGCCGTTCCCCCACCTCCACGATGAGGCCCACCAGCCCCTCCGGGGCGATGACGGGCATGCCCGCCCGGAGGCCTTCCCGCTCCCCCATGCCCAGGAGGAGGCGGCGGTAGAGCCCGGAGAGGTCCTCCCCGATCACCGGGGCCACGGCGAGGAGGCCTGGGGCCTGGGTCTGGCGCACCGCCAGGGCCCGCTCAAGCCGAGCCACCTCGAGGGCCAAGCGGCGGTTCTCCGACTCCAGGAGGGCCACCTTCGCCCTCAGGGCGCGGTTCTCCGCGTAGAGGTCCTGACGGTTCCAAAGCGCGCTCCAGGCGGCCCTAACGTTTTGCCCCAGGCGGTAGCCCAGGGCGGGCAAGGGAGCGGTGAGGGGGGAAAGGGTCAGGGAGAGGCGGGGGGCCATGGGCCGGGTGAGGGCGGCAAGCCCAAGCCCGAGGAGGAGGAGGGTAAGGAAGAGCCCGCGGCGGAGGGCGGTTTCCCTCACGGGCGGAACCCCCTTTCCCAAAGCAGGGCAAAGACCCGGGACACGGGCAGGCCCACCACCGTGTAGAAATCCCCCTCTACCCCCTCCAAAAGGGCCATGCCTAACCCCTGGGCCCCGTAGCCTCCCGCCTTGTCCAGTCCCTCGCCGCTACCCACGTACCAGGCGATTTCCTCCTCGCTCAGGGAGCGGAAGCGCACCCGGGCCGTGTGCACCTCCTCCACCACGTCATGGGGGGTGCGCAGGTAGAGGGCCGTGTGGACCAGGTGGGCCCGCCCCGAGAGGAGGCGGAGGAAGAGGCGGTTTTCCTCCGGGTCCTGCGGTTTTCCCAGGACCTTTCCCTCCAGGTCCACCACGGTGTCCGCAGCCAGGACCCAGTCCCCCTCCACCCCTTCCCCCTTCCTGCGGGCCAGGGCCTGGGCCAGGGCCTTTGGGGGGAGGTCCAAGTCCTCCTCCTCCCCCTCGGGGAAGACGACGCGCAAGGGGTAGCCTAGGGCCTCCAGGAGGGCCTTGCGCCTGGGGCTTCGCGAGGCCAGGATCAGAGGGCTTTCCCTTCCTCCCACAGCCTTAAAACCTCCTTTCGGTAGCGCTCCGCGAGGGCGGAGCCTTTCAGGATCAGGAGGTTTTCGTTGTTCACCCGCCAGGCCCGGGTGGAGAAGTTGTAGCTCCCCGTGACCACCCGTTCCCCGTCCAGGACCATCACCTTGTGGTGGAGGGTGTAGGGGTTGCCGTCCCCCCTCACGGGGACCCCGGCGAGGAGAAGCTCCTTCTCGCGGCTATCGGCGAGGTTCCGGGTTTCCAGGAGCACCTTCACGGCGACCCCCTGGCGGTGGGCCTCCTTCAGGGCCTCCACCACCTCCGGGTCCGTGAGGACAAAGGCGGCCACCAGGATCTCCCGCCTCGCCCCCCGCACCGCCTTAAGGAGGGCCCTTCGCGCCGCCTCCCCCCCTTTGGGGCTGAAGTAGGCGGTGCCTTCCACCCCTTCCAGGGCAAAGGCCACGGGCCGGCCCAGGCCCTCCTTCTCCCCCCCAAAGAGGGCTCGGAACTCCTGGGCGTAGCCTTTGGCCAGGGTGGGAGAGGGGAAAAAGAGGCTGTTCTCGTTGTTTTGGGCGAAGGCGTTCCAGGTCATGTTGGTGCTCCCCGTCCAGACCTTCTCCCCGTCCGCCACCAGGAACTTGTGGTGCATGAAGCCCTCCCGCTCGTCGTAGCAAACGGGGATCCCCGCGATCTCCTCACACCCTGCTGAGGTGGGGCGCACCCTTTCCCGGAGGAGGGCCTGGGGTACCCGGGGGGGTTCTTGGGTCTGGCCAAGGCTTGCCGCCACGAGATAGCGGCGGAAGTCCTGGCGGTGGTCGCTTTCCCCGTAGATCCGCACCTCCACCCCGCGCCGGTGGGCCTCGAGGAGGCCCCTGGCGATCCTTAGATCCCGGAATTCGTAGAAGGCGCCCAGGAGGCTTTCCCTGGCCCCTTCCATGAGGGAAAGGAGCCGGGCCTTGGCCTTCTCGCCGTCCTGGGGCATGAAGTAGGCCTCGGCTTGGCCTGTTCCCGGGGTGGGCGGGGGGGCGGGGCGGAGCTCCTGGAAGAGCCAGAAGAGGAGGAGGGCCAGGAGTACGAGGTACCCGGGAAGCCCCCTAGTACCCATGGCCCTCCCCCCCCTGCACCAGGGCCACCCCGCTGGAGGTGCCCAACCGGGTGGCCCCGGCCCGGAGGAACCGGAGCGCGGTCTCCCGGTCGCGGATGCCCCCCGCCGCCTTCACCTGGGCCCGCCCCTGGGCCAGCCCCACCAGGAGCTCCACGTCCTCCAGGCTTGCCCCCCGGGGCCCAAAGCCCGTGGAGGTTTTCAGGAAGTCGGCCCCGCCCCGGAGGGCCGCCTCCGCGACCCCCCGGAGTTCCTGCGGGGAGAAGTGGCCCGTTTCCAGGATGACCTTCAAAACGGCCCGCGGCACGGCCTGGCGCACGGCTTGGACCTCCTCCTCCAGGTAGGCGAGGTCGCCCGCCTTGGCCCGGCCCAGGTGGAGGACCATGTCCACCTCGTCCGCGCCTCGGGCGAAGGCGAGGGCGGCCTCGAGGGCCTTCACTTCCTTCTCCTGATAGCCCAAGGGAAAGCCCACCACCGTCACCAGACGGAAGGGGGCATGGGGGTAGCGCGCCCGCACCCAGGCCACGTAGGACGGCGGGATACAGAGGCCATAGAAGCCGTATTCCAGGGCTTCCTCCGCCGCCTTCGCCACCTCCTCCGGGGTGGCGGTGGGCTTGAGGAGGGTGTGGTCTATGTGGGCGGCCAGGTCCATACCCCGCCATCATACGAAACCCGCGTGATAGGATGGAAAGAAGCCCCGTCCGGGGCTTTTTTTGAGGTCCTAAGATGCTTGCCGTAGGAATCGTAGGTCTACCCAACGTGGGCAAGTCCACCCTCTTCAACGCCCTCACCCGGGCCCAGGCCCTCGCCGCCAACTACCCCTTCGCCACCATTGACAAGAACGTGGGGGTGGTGCCCCTGGAGGACGAACGGCTCTACGCCTTGCAGCGCGTCTTCGCCAAGGGGGAGAGGGTGCCGCCCATCGTCCCCACCCACGTGGAGTTCGTGGACATCGCGGGTCTCGTCCGGGGGGCCCACAAGGGGGAGGGGCTTGGCAACCAGTTCCTGGCCCACATCCGCGAGGTAGCGGCCATCGCCCACGTCCTCCGGTGTTTCCCCGACCCCGAGGTGGTCCACGTGATGGGCCGGGTGGACCCCCTGGAGGACGCGGAGGTGGTGGAGACGGAGCTCCTCCTCGCCGACCTCGCCACCTGGGAGAGGCGGCTTGAGCGCCTGAGGAAGGAGGCGCGGGCCGACCGGGAGAGGCTTCCCCTTCTGGAGGCAGCGGAGGCCCTTCACGCCCACCTCCAGGAGGGCAGGCCGGCCCGCACCTTTCCCCCTTCGGAGGAGGTGGCCCGCCTTCTCAAGGAGACCCCTCTCCTCACCGCCAAGCCGCTCATCTACGTGGCCAACGTGGCCGAGGAGGACCTGCCCTCCGGGGAAGGCAATCCCCACGTGGAGGCGGTGAGGCGGAAGGCCGAGGCGGAGGGGGCCGAGGTGGTGGTGGTCTCGGCCAAGCTGGAGGCCGAACTCGCCGAGCTCTCCCCGGAGGAGGCGGGGGAGCTCCTTTCCGCCTACGGCCTTAAGGAAAGCGGCCTGAAGCGCCTGGCCCGGGCGGGCTACCGCGCTTTGGGCCTCCTTACCTTCTTCACCGCCGGGGAGAAGGAGGTGCGGGCCTGGACCGTGCGCCGGGGGACCAAGGCCCCCCAGGCCGCCGGGGAGATCCACTCCGACATGGAGCGGGGCTTCATCCGGGCCGAGGTCATCCCCTGGGACCGGCTGGTGGAGGCCGGGGGGTGGGCGCGGGCCAAGGAGCGGGGCTGGGTCCGCCTCGAGGGCAGGGAGTACGAGGTCCAGGATGGGGATGTGATCTACATTCTCTTCAACGCCTAGCCCCTTGGAGGCCAAGGGATGGGCCCCGGTAGAAACTCCCTGCACCCAGGGTCCGCACCCTGGTTTCGCCGCATGGGATGGCCAAACTAGGGCTTTAAGGAGGGCTTGGCCGCGGTGGGGTACTTAAGAACCCAAGGCAAAGGGTAGGAGGGGCGGTTTGACCTCGGCCCGTCCTTGGGCTACAATCCCCTTGGGCTTAGGCCCTAAGCGCTGGGGCGTCGTCTAATGGCAGGACAGCGGACTTTGGATCCGCCGGTCGTGGTTCGAGTCCACGCGCCCCAGCCAAGCTTTTTTTCACGGGCTTTTCGCAAAGCTTCGCTAGGATGGTCTCGTGGCGGCCGAATACCCGGGCCTCCTCTTCCTGAGCCGCAACGAGGCCCTGCGGGCCTACGTGGACCTGGTCCTTTTGGAGCGGGGGATCCCCATGCGCCACTTTGACCTGGCCCGGGAAGCCCTCTTTTGGCTTTGGGAGCACACCCCCCGGCATATCCTTCTGGACGAGGACCTGGACCTGGACCCCTTTGCCGTGGCCAGCCGTATCCGGCACGTGCGGCGCCTGAAGCCGGTGCCCGTGGCGGTGCTCATCTCCCCTTCGGAGAAGTACCGCACCACCGCCGAGGTGGTCCGGGTTCTGCCGATAGAAAAGCCCCTGACCCGGGAGAAGCTCCTGGGGTTCTTGGCCCTTGGCGGCTGAAGGAATCCCTTGGGTAGACTGGGAAGCGTGCGGGCGTTGCGGCTTTTCCTCGCCCTCCTGGTCGGCCTTCTGGCCGGAGGGGGGGTGGGCTTGGGTTACCTGGTCTACGCCTACACCCGCCACCTCCCCGACCTCTCCCAGCTGGACCGCCTGCGCCTCACCGCCACCTCCACCCTTTTCGCCCGGGACGGTTCCCTCCTCGCCCAGATCGCCAGCGTGGAGGACGGCAGGGCCATCCACCGGGGGCTCGTGCGCCTCTCCCAGGTTTCCCCTGCGGCCCTGGCGGCCCTGGTCTTCTCCGAGGACCGCCGTTACTTCCAGCACTACGGCGTGGACGTGGTGCGCCTCTTTGGGGCCCTGTACGCCCTTCTTAGGGGGGATGTCCAGGGGGGGAGCACCATCACCACCCAGGTCATCAAAAACACCCTCCTGAAGGACCTGGCCCAGACCCGTACCCTGGAGCGGAAGGTGAAGGAGTGGGCGCTGGCCCTGGAGCTGGAGCGCCGCTACACCAAGGAGGAGATCCTGGAGATGTACCTGAACGTGGTGCCCTGGGGGGGGAACGTGGTGGGGCTTGCGGGCGCAGCCGAGGCGTATTTCGGCAAGGACCCCGCTGCCCTCACCCTGGCGGAGGGCCTTTACCTGGCCTCCTTGGTGCCCGCGCCCAACGCCCGCTACCAGGACCTCAAGGGGGTGCGGGAGCGGATCCGCCGCCTTCTGGACGATATGGTGGCCGAAGGGTGGGTGAGCCGGGAGGTGGCGGAGGCTGCCTGGCGCGAGCCCCTGGCCCCCAAGGGGTGGCGGGTCCGGTACGACGGCCAGGGCAACCTTCTGGAGGCCGAACTCGTGGACCCCGAGGCCCGGCTCGTCTCCCCCGTGGAGCCCCGCATGGCCCCCCACTTTGTCCTCGAGGTGCGGCGCTTCCTCGAGGCCCGCTTCGGTAAGGAGAAGGTCTACGGGGAGGGGGGGCTTCGGGTGTACACCACCCTGGACCCCGCCATGCAGCGGGCGGCGGAGGCGGCGGCGGCGAGGGCCCGCCTGCCCGAGGGGGCGGAGCTGGCCCTCGTAGGCCTGGACCCGGCCACCGGGGAGGTCTTGGCCCTGGTGGGGGGGATTCGGCGGGACAACGACGAGTACAACCGGGCCACCCGGGCCCTGAGGAACCCGGGGAGCGCGGTGAAGCCCTTCGTCTACGCCACGGCCTTTGAGGCGGGCTGGACCCAGGCCAGCCTGGTCCCGGACCGCCCCTTGGAGTTTCCTGACCCGAGCCAGCCCGGGGGGATCTGGCGGCCCAAGAACTTCTCGGGTACCTTCCTAAACCGCACCATTACCCTGCGCTACGCCCTGGACCTTTCCCTGAACCTGCCTGCGGTGTACACAGCGCACCAGGTGGGCGTGGAGCGGGTGGCGGAAAAGCTCTCCCAGGCGGGCTTCAGCGTGCGTTACCCCACCTTGGCCATCGCCATCGGTGGGGCCTCCATTACCCCCGTGAACCTGGCCGCCGCCTACGCCGCTTTTGTGAACGGGGGGTACCGGGTCACCCCCATCTTCGTGGAACGGGTGGAGGACGCCAGGGGCCAGGTCCTCTACCAGGCGGTTCCCGAGCGGCGCCGCCTCTTTGATCCCCAGGTGGCCTACCAAGGCTTTGACCTCCTCAAGGGGTACGTGTACGACCTAGGGGAGAAGGGGCTCGCCAAGGCCGCCCGCATCCCGGGGCGGGTGGTGGGGGGGAAGACGGGCACCACCAACGAGGCCCGGGACCTGTGGTTCGCCGGGGTGACCCAGGGGCTCTCCGCGGTGGTCTGGGTGGGACGGGACGACAACCGCCCCATGCGCATGGGCGGGCGGGAGCCCTCGAGCTCGGTGGTGAACCCGCCCATCTGGCGCGACTTCGTGGCCCAGGCTCTCCGGGGCCGGCCTGCGGAGGACATCCCCATGCCCCCCGGCCTGGTGCGGGTGCGGGTGGACCTCCTCTCGGGCTACCCCTCGTCGGAGGGGGTGGAGATGGCCTTCCCCATGGACAAGGTGCCCCTTCCCCCGGCGCCCCCTCCCCTTCCGCCCCAGACCGAGCCCCCCCCACAGGAGGGGGTCCCATGAGCCGTGAGCTGGACCGGGTGCGGGTGGTGCTGGTGGAGCCCCAGGAGCCCATGAACCTGGGGGCGGTGGCCCGGGCCATGCGCAACTTCGGGCTTTTTCGCCTCTACGTGGTGAACCCGCCTTCCCGGGTGGGTCCGCCTTGGGCCCGGGAGGCCTATTGGCTTGCGGTTCACGCCGAGGAGGTTCTGGACCGGGCGGTGGCCGTGACCCGGCTGGAGGAGGCTTTGGAAGGTGTGCACCTGGTGGTGGCCACCACGGGGAGGCCCCGGGAGCTCTACCCGGCCCCGGTGGTCCCCGCCTGGGAGGTGCCGCGTCACGTCCTGGCCTCCCGGGGAGAGGTGGCCCTGGTCTTCGGCCGGGAAACCTTTGGCCTCACCAACGAAGAGTTGGAGCTCGCCCACCTCATCGGCACCATCCCCGCCGCTCCCGAGCAGCCCTCCTTGAACCTGGCCCAGGCGGTGGTGATCTTCGCCTATGAGATCTTCCAGGCCGCCCTGAAGGAGGGTTGGGCTGCAGCGGCCGGGCCTGTGGGGGCGGGGGAGGAGCTCGCCGAGGTTTCGGCCCTAGAAGGCTTCTTCCAGGACCTGGGGCGGTACATCCTGGAGATTGGCTTCACCGATGAGAAGCGTTTTCCCTACGCCATGCGCCGGCTGAGGCGTATCTTCCACAAGGCCCGGCTCACCCCGGGGGAGGTGCAGATGCTCCGGGGGCTTCTCCACCAGAGCCGTTACCATATGGGGAAAAGGGATGGCCAGCCATAACGTGCTCCGGTTGGTGCGTCTGGCGCAGCGGCTCCTGCCCCCGGCGATCGCCTTGGTGGTGGTGGTCTTTGAGCTCGCCCTCCTGCCCTACCGCCACCAGGACACCACCTTGTGGTTCCGCCTGGGCTTTTACGGCTTGGTGGGGCCTTTGGTGACCTATGCCGTCCTGGAGTGGATCGCCCAGGAGGTCCTGGAGAGGGCTCGGGCAGAGCGGGCCCTGGAGGAGGCCAACCGCAGGCTCCTGGCGGCGGGGAGGGTATTTCGCGAGGCCTTGGAGAGCGAGAACCTCGAGGAGGCGGTGCACCGGGTGGCCCGGGTTCTGGAGGAGAGCCTGGGCTACTCCGTGGCCCTGGAGGTGGAGGGGGTGAAGGCGGGGAGCGACTGCCAGGGGCTACGGGTACCCTTTCCCGGGCTTAAGGGCTACCTGGAGGCCTGTGCCCAACATCCCGACCGTGGCTTTCTGGAGGTGCTGGCCCACGAGGTGGGCGGGGCGCTCCAGGCGGTGGTGGCCCGAAGCCGCGACCTCCTCACCCTTTACGAGGTGGACCAGGCCCTGAAGGCAGAGGCCAACCTGGACCGCCTCCTCGAGGGGCTTCTGGAGCGCATCCGCGCCTGGGCCGGGGCGGAGGGGGCGGGGGTCCTCCTTCTGGACGAGGAGGGCTTCCTGGTGCCCCGGGTGGTGCGGGATCTGGACCTCCCGGGCCACCCCTTCCTCCCGGAAGGCCCCTGGAGGGGCGCCCTGGAGGGCCCCGTGTTCGCGGCCCCCGATACCCTGGCCCTCCCCTTGAGGCCCCGGGAGACGGTGGGGGTGCTGGTGGTCAAGGGGAAGGGGCTTTCCAAACGCATCCCCTTCCTTTCCTTTTTGGCCTCCCAGGTGGCCCTGGCGGTGCGGAACGCCCAGGCCTACCTCAAGGCCGAGGAGCTGGCCATCAACGAGGAGCGCACCCGCATCGCCCGGGAGATCCACGACGGGCTGGCGCAAAGCCTGGCCTTTATGGCCCTGAAGCTGGATCTGGTGGAGCGCGTTCTGGAAAGGGACCGGGAGGCCGCCCTGAAGGCCCTTCAGGAGGTGAAGGATACCCTGCGTGCTCAGATCCGGGAGGTCCGGCGGAGCCTCTTCGCCCTCAGGCCCATAGACCTGGAACGCTACGGCTTTCTGGAGTCCGTTCGCCGCTACGCCCAGGCCTTCGCGGAGCAGGCAGGGTTTAGGGTCCAGCTCCTCCTGCCTGAGGGGGTGGGGCTCTCCCAGGCGAGCGAACTCGTCCTCTTCCGGGTGCTCCAGGAGGCCCTCACCAACGCCGCCAAGCACGCCAAGCCCACCCGGGTGGAGGTGCGCCTGGAGCCCCTGGGGGAAAGGGGGGCGCGGCTTGTGGTGCGGGACAACGGCCGGGGCTTTGCCGCTCCCGAGGCCCAGGGCCTCGGGGGGTTCGGCCTCACCCAGATGCGCGAAAGGGTGGAGGCCCGGGGCGGGAGGTTCTGGGTCCGGTCGGAGCCGGGGAAGGGGACGGAGGTGGGGGCGGAGGTGCCCTACTGACCGGCTATGATGGGGAGCATGGACCGCCCCGTGCGCGTCCTCTTCGTTTGTCTTGGGAACATCTGCCGGAGCCCTATGGCCGAGGGGATCTTCCGCAAGCTCCTCAAGGAGCGGGGCCTCGAGGGCCTTTTTGAGGTGGACTCGGCGGGTATCGGGGCCTGGCATGCGGGCGAGCCCATGGATCCGAGGGCGAGGCGGGTGTTGGAGGAGGAGGGGGCCTACTTCCCCCACGTGGCCCGGAGGCTCACCCGGGAGGACCTCCTCAGGTATGACCACATCCTGGTCATGGACCGGGAGAACCTGGAGGAGGTCCTAGGGCGCTTCCCCGAGGCCCGGGGTAAGGTGCGCCTGGTCCTGGAGGAGCTCGGGGGCGGGGAGGTCAAGGACCCCTACTACGGCGACCTCCAGGACTTCCGGGAGGTCTACTGGACCCTGGAGGCGGCCCTGAAGGCCTTCTTGGACCGGCATGGACCCTTTGGCCCTCCTCCGGAAGGCCGGGCTTGAGGCCCAAGGCCCCGCCGTACCCCTCCACGGGGGGGACGTCTCCCGGGTCTATAGGGTGGGGGCCTACGTGGTGAAGCTTTCGGCCAACCCCCTGCCGGGGCTCTTCCGGGCCGAGGCCTCGGGGCTTGGGGCCTTGGCCGAAAGGGGGCTACGGGTGCCCCGGGTCCACTGGGTGGGGGAAGAGGGGTTGGTGCTGGGCTATCTGGAACCCGGGCCGGAGGACTGGGAGGGCTTGGCCGAGGATCTGGCCCGCTTCCACCGGAGGCGCGAACCCCTCTACCAGGCGGCTTTTGGCTTCCTCGGCCCCTTTCCCCTGCCGGAGCGGGTGGGAGGGGACTGGACGGAATTCTTTTATCTAAGGTGCGTGGAGCCCCTCCTGCGGGCCACCTGGGACCGCCTGGAAGGGCTTGGGCCTAAGGTGGAGGCCCTCTTCCGCAAGCCCCTTCCCGCCGAGGGCCCCGCCCCCCTGCACGGCGACCTCTGGCGGGGGAACGTCCACTTCGCCCGGGAGGGGCCCGCCCTCTTGGACCCTTCCTTCTTCGTGGGGGAGAGGGGAGTGGACCTGGCCATGATGCGGCTTTTCGGGGGTTTCCCCCGCCGGTTCTGGGAGGCCTACGAGGCAAGCTACCCCATCCCCGAGGAGGTGCGACGGGCCCTTCCCCGTTACCAGGTCTACTACCTGCTGGTCCATGTCCACCTCTTCGGCCGGGGCTACCTGGAGGCGCTGTGGAAGGCGATTTCCGCCTCCTAGGCCCCATTGACCTCCTCCAGCTCCTGGCCCAGGGGGGCAAGACGGGGGTCTTCCAGGTGGAGGGAGGGGAGGTCTACCTCGAGGGGGGAAGGCCCGTCCACGCCACCTACCGGGGTAAGGTGGGCCGGGCGGCCCTCATGGAGATCCTGTCCTTAAGGGAGGGGAGGTTCCGGTTTCTCCTCGGGGAGAGGGCCTCCTTGACCTCCCTGGAGGGGCCTTTGGAGGGCTACCTCCTCGAGGCCCTCCGCCTCCTGGACGAGGGCGTGGAGGTAGGACCCTTTGACCTGGTGCGCCCCTCGGCCAAGGCCGAAGGGGCGAGCCTCGAGCCCGCGGAGCACGCCCTGCTCCGTGCCCTGGGGGAGGGGAGGAGCCCCTTGGACCTCCTCCCCGCCACGGGGCTTCCCCTGGAGGAGGTGGTGCGGCGCCTGGGGCGCCTGGCCCGCCTCCGCCTGGTGGAGGTCCTGCCCCGCGTGCCCCACACCGTCCGCCTGCGGGTGGCCTTGGGGCCCAGGGGAGCCCAGGTGGACGCCCTGCTCCTTGCCGCCTGGCGGGCCCACTACGGAGGCTTCCACCGGGTGCGGGTGCGGGGAAGGGCGGAGGCGGCCCTAGGGGTGGAGGGGGCGGAGGGGCTTGGGGTGGAGCTCAAGCTGGCCCCTGAGCTCCTCCTCTTCCACGGGTTCAGGGTCGGGGAGGAGGTTCTGGTCTGGCCTGAGGTATAGTGGCCGCATGCGGGAAGCGTGGGTGGCGCTGGAGTCCGCGGTCCTGACCCACGGCCTGCCCTACCCCCTGAACCTGGAGGTGGCGGAGGCCGTGGAGGAGGCGGTGCGGGCCGAGGGGGCGGTTCCCAAGACCATCGCCCTGGTGCGGGGAGAGGTGCGGGTAGGCCTCTCCTCTCAAGAGAAGGAGCTGCTTGCCCAGGGGAAAGCGGAGAAGGCCAGCCTCTGGAACCTGGCCGCCCTTCTCGCCCAGGGGAAAAGCGCCGGAACCACGGTGGCGGCCACGGTCCACCTGGCCCGCCTTCACGGCATCCAGGTCTTCGCCACGGGGGGCATCGGAGGCGTCCACCCGGAGCCCTACGACGAGAGCGCTGACCTCGTGGCCCTCTCCCGCACCCCCATCCTGGTGGTGGCCTCGGGCCCTAAGGCCATCCTGGACCTGGGGGCCACCTTGGAGAGGATGGAGACCTTGGGGATCGGCCTCGTGGGCTACCGCACCGACCGCCTCCCCGCCTTCTACTCCCCCTCCTCCCCTTATCCCGTCCCGGCCCGGGTGGACACCCCCCTCGAGGCCGCCCTCCTCTTCCGCAAGGCCCAGGCCTTGGGCCTCGGAGCCGTCCTCCTGGTGAACCCGGTTTCCCAAGGCCTGCCCTACGAGGAGGTGGCCCGCATGGTGGCGGAGGCGAACCGCCAGGCGGCCCGGGAAGGGGTGGCGGGGAAGGCCCTCACCCCCTATCTCCTCCGCCGGCTCTCGGAGCTTTCCGATGGGGAGACGGACCGGGTCAACGAGAGGCTTCTCCTGGAAAATGCCCGCCTTGCCGCCCGGGTGGCCGTGGCCCTGGCCGGGCTAGAATAGCCTTGTGTGCGAGCTAGGGGAAAGGCTTAGGCGGGCGCGGGAGGAAAGGGGGCTTTCCCTGAAGGAGGCCGCCTCCCGCCTGGCCCTGAAGGTCCAGGTCCTCGAGGCCCTGGAGGCCTGCCGCTTTGACCGCCTCCCCGAGCCTCCCCTCGTCCGGGGCTACCTCCGCCGCTACGCCCTCCTCCTCGGCCTGGACCCGGAGCCCCTCCTCGCCCTCTACCCCGCCCCGCCTTCCCCCCTTCCCCCACCCAGGCCCAGAAGGGCCCGACGCCCCCTGGGGCTTTTCCTGGTCCTCCTGGCCCTCCTCGCCCTCGGCTACGGGGCCTACCGCCTCCTCCGCCCGGCCCCGGTCCAGGTGGTGGAGGTCGCCCCGGCGCCCGCTCCTAAGGCGCCCGAGCGCCATTCCCTGAGGGTGGTCTCCGATCCTCCGGGGGCCAGGGTCTACCTGGATGGCTTTTACCTGGGCCAGACCCCCCTCCAGAGCCCTCCCGTGGAGGGGGGCAGGAGGGTCTTGCGCCTGGAGCTTCCGGGCTATGCGCCCCTGGAGGAGGAGGTGCTCCTGGACCGGCCCCTCGCCCTCTCCTACCGCCTCAAGCCCCTCCCTGAGGCCCCTCCGCCCCAGGCGGCCGCGGCCGGAAAGGGCAGGCTGGTCCTGAGGCTGGAGGGCCGCAGCTGGCTCAGGGTCACCCAGGGGGGGAAGCGCCTCTACGAGGGGATTCCCGAGGTGGGGGCGGAGCTTGCCTTTGACCTGCCCGTGGAGGTGCGCGCCGGGAACCCGGCGGCGGTGCGGGTGGTCCTGGAGGGGGAGGACCTGGGCCCTTTGGGGGAGCCCGGCAAGCCCCTTACCCGGAGCTTCCCCTAGCCCTTGGGCTTTCCCTCGGCTATACTCTTCTCCCGTCGGGGCTTTGCCCCCGGGAGGCGTATGCCAAGAATCGGCTTTGTGAGCCTGGGGTGCCCTAAGGCCTTGGTGGACTCGGAGCAGATCCTCTCCCGGCTCCGCGCCTTAGGCTACGAGACGAGCCCCACCTATGAGGAGGCGGAGCTCGTCATCGTCAACACCTGCGGCTTCATCACCCCCGCGGTGGAGGAGAGCCTCGAGGCCATCGGGGAGGCCCTACGGGAAAACGGCAAGGTTGTGGTCACGGGATGCCTGGGGGCGAGGCCCGAGGTCATCCGGGAGCGGCACCCCGAGGTGCTCGCCGTCACCGGCCCAGGGGAGGTGGAGCGGGTGCTGGAGGCGGTGCAGAGCGTGCTCCCCGCCCCCCGGCACCCCTTTTTGGACCTCGTCCCGCCCCAGGTGAAGCTGACCCCCCGCCACTATGCCTACCTGAAGCTTTCCGAGGGGTGCGACCACCGGTGCAGCTTCTGCATCATTCCCAAGCTCCGGGGGAGGCTGCGCTCCCGGGACGCCGCCGAGGTTCTGGCGGAGGCCCAGAGGCTCGTGGCCGCGGGCACGAAGGAGCTCCTCCTCATCGCCCAGGACCTCTCCGCCTACGGGGTGGACCTGGGCCACCGGGAAAGCTTCTTTGGCGACCGCCTGGTTCGGGCCCACCTCCAGGACCTTCTTCTCCACATGGCGGAGCTTGGAGCCTGGATCCGCCTCCACTACGTCTACCCTTACCCCCACGTGAGGGACCTCCTTCCCCTCATGGCCGAGGGCAAGGTCCTGCCCTACCTGGACGTGCCCCTGCAGCACGCCTCCGAGCGGATCCTTCGCCTTATGCGCCGCCCCGGCGGCTACCAGAGCCACCTCAAGACCCTGAAGGCCTGGCGGGAGGTGGTGCCCGAGCTCTGCCTCCGCTCCACCTTCATCGTGGGCTTTCCCGGCGAGACCGAGGCGGACTTCCAGGAGCTTATGGAGTTTTTGGAGGAGGCCGAGCTGGACCGGGTGGGGGTCTTCGCCTACTCCCCCGTGGAGGGGGCGGAGGCCAACGGGCTTCCTGACCCCGTGCCCGAGGAGGTAAAGGAGGAGCGCCGGGCGAGGCTTATGGAGCACCAGGCCCGGATCAGCCTGAGGAAGAACCAGCGCTTCGTGGAGAAGACCCTCGAGGTCCTGGTGGACGAGCTTCCCGAGCCCGGCTTGGCCATAGGCCGCTCCTACCGGGACTCCCCGGGCATTGACGGGGTGGTCTACGTGGAGACGGACGGCACGGTCCGGGTGGGGGAGAGGATCCCCGTGCGCATCACCCGGGCGGACACCTATGACCTCTTCGGGGTGCAGGTTTAGGATGGGGGCGGTATGTACATCGTGATCGCCGGGGGCGGGGAGGTGGGCGGGGAGCTGGCCCGCACCCTGGAGAAGGCCCACGAGGTGGTGGTCATAGACCGGAACCCCCAGGCCCGGGAGCGCCTGGCTCCCTTGGACGTCAAGGTGGTGGTCGGCGGCGCCACGGAGCCCGATACCCTCCGCGAGGCGGGGGTGGACCGGGCGGACCTCTTCATCGCCAGCACCGACTCCGACGAGGTGAACCTCCTGGCTTCCCTTCTCGCCAAGGGCCTCGGGGCGAGGCAGGTCCTCTGCTTCGTGGGCAAGGGGGGGTATGTGGACGTCCTGGCCGACCCCCGCACCGCGGAGATCCTGGGCACCCGCATTGACAAGGTCCTCTGGCCCCAGCGGGCCATGGCCCGGGAGATCGTGGAGGTGATCCTGGTTCCGGAGGCGGTGGACATGGAGCTCCTCGCCGAGGGGCGCCTCCGTTTCGTGGAGTACCGGGTAAAGGAGGGCGGGCCCTACGCCCGCCGGACCCTGGCCGAGATGGCCTGGCCTGAAGGGGTTCTGGTGGTGGGGGTGGTGCGGGATGGGGCCTTCCTCAGCTTCGCCCATCCCGGCTGGGCCACCCTGGTGCTGGAGCCTGGAGACAAGCTCCTCTTCGTCACCACCCTGAAGGCCTTCCCTGAGCTGGAGGCCTGCTTCGCCTCGGGGCGCGGGGTGCGCCGGGTGATGGTCATCGGGGGCGGCAATGTGGGCTTCATGGTGGCCAAGGAGCTCTTGGCCCGCCGGGTGGAGGTGGTGGTGATTGAGCCCAGCCGGGAGCGGTGCGAGTGGCTCTCCCAAGAGCTTCCCCGGGCCCTGGTCATCCAGGGGGACGGGACCGATCTGGAGCTTCTGGAGGCCGAGGGGATCCGGGAGGCGGACGCGGTGGTGGCGGTCACGGACAACGACGAGAAGAACCTCTTGGCCTCCCTCCTGGCCAAGCAGTTGGGGGTGGGCAAGGTGATCACCCGGGTTTCCCGCTCCGAGACCCGCAGGCTCTTTGAGCGGGTGGGCATAGACCTGCCCCTCACCCCTAGGCAAGCGGCGGTGCGGGCGGTTCTGGACTGGCTGGGGCCGGAGAACGTGGAGCACGTCTCCACCATGGAGGAGAACATTGAGCTTTTGGAGGTGGAGCTTCCCAGCGAGTTCCGCCCCAGCCTCCTCAGGGCCTTGGCCCGGCCGGACGCGGTGCCCATCGCCTTGGAGCGGGACCACCGCGTGATGCTCTACCGGGAGGACCTCGAGGCCCTCCCCGGGGACCGGCTCTACCTGGTGGCGGCCCAGGAGGTGGCCGATGAGGTCCTGGCCCGCATCGTCCACTAGGCCCGGTCCTTGGGGCGCCTTCCGCCTCCTGGGCCCGGTGCACCAGGGGGTGGCCGTCCTCTTCTTCCTCTTTGCCCTCCTGGCCCTGGTCCTAGGGGAGGACGCCCGGGGTTTCGCCCTAGGGGCCCTTTTGGCCTTCCTGACCGGGCGGCTTTTCCAGGGGCAGGGGCTTTCTCCCCAGCCCAAGCGGGCCGAGGTCTTCGCGGCCGTGGCCCTCCTTTGGCTTTCCGTACCCCTCCTTGGGGCCCTGCCCTACTGGGTCTCGGGGGGGCTTGGCTTCCTGGACGCCTTCTTTGAGTCTATGTCGGGCTTCACCACCACGGGGGCCACGGTCCTTACCGACTTGGCCAGGGTGGACCGAACCCTCCTCCTCTGGCGGAGCTTCTCCCAATGGGTGGGGGGGGTGGGCATCGTGGTCCTCTTCCTGGTCATCCTGCCCCAGCTCCAGGTGGCGGGCCGCCAGGCCTTCTTCGCCGAGACCACCGGGGTGGAAAAGGAGCGCCTTACCCCTAGGTTGCGCCAGACCGCCCGGGCCGCCCTCTGGGCCTACCTCCTCCTCACGGGCTTGGCCTTTTTGGGCTACTTCCTTGGGGGTTTGAGCCCCTACGAGGCCCTGGCCACCGCCTGGTCCACCGTCTCCGCCGGGGGCTTTAGCCCCCATCCCATGGGCTTTGCCGCCTACTCCCCCGTGGTGCAGTGGCTGGGGGTCTTCTTCATGTTCTGGGCCGGGGTGAACTTCCTTCTGCAGTACCGCCTCTTCTTCGCCCGGGAGCCCCGGGCCCTGTTCCAGGACCCTGAGTTCCGGGCCTACGCCCTGGTGGTGGGTCTTTCCAGCCTCGCCCTGGCGGCCTACCTCTACACCCATGGGCTGTACGGCCTCGAGGCGAGCCTGCGCCACGCCCTCTTTCAGGCGGTCTCCATCCTCACCACCACCGGCTACGCCAGCGCCGACTTCGCCCTTTGGCCTGTGCCGGCCCAGGCGATTTTGGTCCTCCTCATGTTCCTGGGGGCCAGCGCCGGCTCGGCCGCAGGGGGCATCAAGCTGGTGCGCTGGCTCCTCCTGCTGGGCTTTTTGCGCCGGGAGGTGACCCGGGCCCTCCACCCTCAGGCCGTCCTCCCCTTGCGCCTGGGGAGCCGGGTGGTGGGGGAGGAGGCCTTGCGCCAGGTCTCCGTCTTCGTCTTCCTCTACACCCTAATTTTCACCCTGGGGGCCTTGCTCCTTGCCCTATGGGAGCAGGACTTCGTGGTGGCCTTCACCGCCAGCGCCCAGGCCCTGGGCAACATCGGTCCCGGGCTTGGGGCGGTGGGCCCGATGGCCTCCTACGCCCACCTGGCCCCCCTTTCCAAGCTGGTCCTCATCCTGCAGATGTGGGCCGGGCGGATTGAGATCCTGCCCGTGGTCCTCCTTCTGGCCCCGGAGCTCTGGCGCCGGCTGCGCTGAGGGTATAATCCCTTTCTGTGAAAACCCTAGGGCACATCACGGCCATGCCCCAGCTTCCCGAGCCCCTAAGGGGCCTTAGGGAGCTGGCCTACAACCTCTGGTGGAGCTGGCACCCGGAGGCGGGAGAGCTTTTCCAGGAGATAGACCCCGCGCTTTGGAAGCGCTTCCGCAGCAACCCGGTCAAGCTCCTCCTCGAGGCCGACCCTGCCCGGCTGGAAGGGCTCGCCGCCACCAGCTATCCCGCCCGGGTCCAGGCGGTCCTCAAGGTCCTTTGGGACTACCTGAAGGCGCGGGAGGCCAAGAGGGGCCCCCTCGTGGCCTACTTCTCCGCGGAGTACGGCTTTCACAGCGCCTTGCCCATCTACGCGGGCGGGCTTGGCGTCCTGGCGGGGGACCATGTGAAGGCGGCGAGCGACCTGGGCCTGAACCTGGTGGGGGTGGGGATCTTTTACCACGAGGGCTACTTTCACCAGCGCCTTTCCCCCGAGGGGGCCCAGGTGGAGGTCTACGAGGTCCTGCGTCCTGAGGAGCTGCCCCTATTCCCGGTGCGGGACGGGGAGGGAAGGCCCCTCAAGGTGGCGGTGGAGTTCCCCGGGCGCCTGGTGTGGCTTTCCGCCTACCGGGTCCAGGTGGGGGCGGTGCCCGTTTACCTCCTCACCGCCGACCTTCCCGAGAACGCCCCCGAGGACCGGGCCATCACCGCCAGGCTTTACGCTCCTGGGCCGGAGGTCCGCCTCCAGCAGGAGATGGTGTTGGGGATCGGCGGGGTGCGCCTCCTCCGGGCCCTGGGCCTTTTCCCGGAGGTCTTCCATATGAACGAGGGGCACTCGGCCTTTCTGGGCCTGGAGCGGGTCCGGGAGATGGTGGCCGAGGGGCATTCCTTCCCCGTGGCCTTGGAGCTGGCCCGGGCCGGGGCCCTCTTCACCACCCACACCCCCGTGCCCGCAGGGCACGACGCCTTTCCCCTAGAGCTCATAGACCGCTACCTGGGGGGCCTGTGGGCGGGGATGGGCACGGACCGGGAAGGCGCCTTGGGGCTGGGCCTCGAGGAGAAACCCTGGGGCCGGGTCTTCTCCATGTCCCACCTGGCCCTGTCCACCAGCGCCCAGGCGAACGGGGTGAGCCGCCTGCACGGCGAGGTGTCCCGGGCCATGTTCCAGCACCTCTGGCCCGGCCTCCTCCCGGAGGAGGTCCCCATCGGCCACGTGACCAACGGGGTCCACACCTGGACCTTCCTCCATCCCCGCCTCCGCCGCCACTACGCGGAGGTCTTCGGGCCCGAGTGGCTTCACCGCCCGGAAGACCCGGCCACCTGGAGGGTGGAGGGCCTGGGGGAGGAGTTCTGGCGCATCCACAAGGAGCTCCGGGCCGAGCTGGTGCGGGAGGTGCGGCAGCGGGTCTACGAGCAGCGCCGCCGGAACGGGGAGAGCCCGCGCCGCCTCAGGGAGGTGGAAAGGCTTTTGGACCCCGAGGCCCTCACCATCGGCTTCGCCCGCCGGTTCGCCACCTACAAGCGGGCTGTGCTCCTCTTCAAGGACCCGGAAAGGCTCCTCAAGATCCTGCGGGGGCCCTACCCCATCCAGTGGGTCTTCGCGGGCAAGGCCCACCCCAAGGACGAGCCCGGGAAGGCCTACCTGCAGGAGCTCGTGGCCAGGATCCGGGAGTACGGCCTCGAGGACCGGATGGTGCTCCTGGAGGACTACGACCTGGACCTGGCCCGGATCCTGGTCCAGGGCTCGGACGTCTGGCTCAACACCCCCCGCCGGCCCATGGAGGCGAGCGGCACGAGCGGCATGAAGGCCGCCCTGAACGGCGTCCTCAACCTCAGCATCCTGGACGGGTGGTGGGCCGAGGCCTATAACGGCAAAAACGGGTTCGCCATCGGCGACGAGCGGGCCTACGAGAGCGAGGAGGCCCAGGACATGGCGGACGCCCAGGCCCTCTACGACGTCCTGGAGTTTGAGGTGCTTCCCCTCTTCTACGCCAAGGGTCCGGAGGGCTACTCCTCGGGCTGGCTCTCCATGGTTCACGAGAGCCTCCGCACCGTGGGCCCCCGCTACAGCGCCGCCCACATGGTGGGGGAGTACCTGGCCCTTTACGCACAGGGGGCGGAGATGGCCCGGATGGCCCGCTCCCAGGTGGGGGTGCTCTCCGCCTTTCATCAGGCGCTCCCTGCCTTTTTCGCCCTGGGCCTTCGGGTGGAAGGCCCGGGCTACGTCACCTTGAACGGGGAACCCTTCCGGGTGCGCGCCTTCCTGGAAGGGGAGGTCCCCGAGGCCCTCTGGCCCTTCTTGGAGGTGCAGCTGGTGGCGCAAAGGAGCACCGGGGAGGTGGAGGTGGTCTCCCTGCTTCCCGCAAAGGAGGGGTACGAGGCCACCTACCGGCCTTCCCGCCCCGGAAGCTACGCCTACGGGGTGCGCCTGGCCCTGAGGCACCCGGTCACGGGCCGGGTGGGCTGGGTGCGCTGGGCCTAAGGGGTATAATCTCCCCGTGCGGTTTTAGGAGGTGGAGGATGCGTAAAGCGCTCTTGGTCCTCGGCGTGGTGCTTCTCGGCTTGGGCCTGGCCCAGGTGCGGACCTTGGATCAGATCAAGAAGAGCGGGGAGATCCGCATCGGGACGGAGGGGGCCTTCCCCCCTTTCAACTACTTTGACGAGAAGAACCAGCTCACCGGCTTTGAGGTGGACCTGGGCAATGCCCTCGCCCAAAGGCTGGGGCTGAAGCCCAAATGGATCCCCCAGTCCTTTGACAGCCTCCTCATCCAGCTCAACCAGGGGCGGTTTGACTTCGTCATCGCCTCCCACGGCATCACCCCCGAGCGGGCCAAGGCCGTGGACTTCACCAACCCCCACTACTGTACGGGCGGCATCCTGGTGAGCCGGAAGGGGGGGCCCAGGACGGTCAAGGACCTGGCGGGCAAGGTGGTGGGGGTGCAGATCGGCACCACCTACATGGAGGCGGCCCAGAAGATCCCCGGGGTCAAGCAGGTGCGCACCTACCAGAAGGACCCCGAGGCCCTCCAGGACCTCTTGGCGGGCCGCCTGGACGCCTGGATCACCGATCGCTTCGTGGCCAAACAGGCCATCAAGGAGAGGAAGCTGGAAAACACCCTGCAGCTGGGCGAGCTGGTGTTCCAGGAGAGGGTGGCCATGGCGGTGGCCAAGGGCAACAAGACCGTGTTGGAGGCGCTCAACAAGGCCCTCGCGGACCTGATGCAAAACGGGACCTACACCCGGATCTCCCAGAAGTGGTTCGGCGAGGACGTGCGCTGCCGATAGCCCTTCCCGGGCCCGGGGCCTAGCCCCGGGCCCCCCGCTTAACGCCATGCGCCTTTGGCTCCGCTTGGTTCTTTTTTTCGCCCTCCTCGGCCTGGCCTACGTGGCCTTTTTTGCGCTCCTGGGGGTGGCGCTCCGGGGGTACTTCCTCCTCACCGGCTTTGGCCCGGAGCGGGCGGCCTCGGCCGGGGAGGCCATGGCCTTGGGGGCGGAGATCACCCTGAAGCTTACCCTGATCTCCGGCCTGGCCGGGCTGGGCCTGGGCATTTTCGCCGGAATGTGCCGCCTCTCGGCCCGGGCCTGGGTCCGGCTCCCCGCCGCCTTCTACATCTGGATCATCCGAGGCACCCCCCTTCTGGTGCAGATCCTCTTTGCCTACAACGCCTTACCCCTTCTCCTAAGGCCCCTCTGGCCTGAGGCCCAGCAGGCCCTCACCCCCTACTGGGCCGCCTTCATCGCCCTGGCGGTCAACGTGGGGGCCTACAACGCCGAGGTGGTCCGGGCGGGGATCCAGGCCATACCCCGGGGGCAGTGGGAAGCGGCCTGGTCCCTGGGCCTTTCCCCGGGGGATACCCTGCGCTTTGTGGTCCTCCCCCAGGCCTTGCGCATCGTGGTGCCGCCCTTGGTGAACAACGTGGTGGCCCTCCTCAAGGATTCCTCCCTGGCCAGCGCCATCGCCCTTACGGAGCTCGCCCTTTCCGGGCAGCGGATCATCTCCGCCACCTTCCGCCCGGTGGAGGTGTACCTGGCGGTGGCCGCCATCTACCTCCTCCTCACCACGGCCCTCACCCTGTTCACTAACCGCCTCGAGGAGAGGCTCAGGGTGGCGGGCCGCTGAGGGGCGGGCGCTGGAAAGCCCCTTGGGGCTTGTCCGCGAGGCGGGGGGATGGAAGAATGGGGGTACTGCCGGAAGGTCCCTTGGCGCCTTCCAGAGGAAGGGGGATGCGGTGGAGCCCATCATCCGGATCCACAACCTGCACAAGTGGTTCGGTCCCCTGCACGTCCTGAAGGGGATCAGGCTGGAGGTGGCCCCCGGGGAGAGGCTGGTGATCATCGGCCCCTCGGGCTCGGGGAAGAGCACCCTCATCCGCACCATTAACCGCTTGGAGGACTTCCAGGAGGGCGAGGTGTGGGTGGACGGGAAAAACGTCAAGGACGATCGGGCCCTCAAGGAGGTCCGGCGGGAGGTGGGGATGGTCTTCCAGCAGTTCAACCTCTTCCCCCACATGACGGTGCTGGAGAACGTGACCCTGGCGCCCATAAGGGTGCGGCGCTGGCCCCGGGAGAAGGCGGAGCGGAAGGCCTTGGAGCTTTTGGAGCGGGTGGGGATCCTGGATCAGGCGAGGAAGTACCCGGGGCAGCTTTCCGGGGGCCAGCAGCAGCGGGTGGCCATCGCCCGGGCCTTGGCCATGGAGCCCAAGGTGATGTTGTTTGACGAGCCCACGAGCGCTTTGGACCCGGAGATGGTGGGGGAGGTGTTGGACGTGATGCGGGACCTGGCCCGTGGGGGGATGACGATGCTGGTGGTGACGCACGAGATGGGGTTTGCCCGGGAGGTGGCGGACCGGGTGATCTTCATGGACGGGGGCCAGGTGGTGGAGGAGGGGAGGCCGGAGGAGATCTTCACAAAGCCCCGCGAGGAGCGCACCCGAAGCTTCCTCCAGCGGGTACTCCACCACTAGGCATGGAGGCGCTCTTCCGGGCCCTTCTGGACCCCAAGGCGGACCCCGCCTCGAGGCGGCGGGGCCTTAGGTTCTACGCCCTGGCCCTTTTGGGGCTCCAGGGGGGGATGCTCCTGTTCCTCGCCCCTTGGCTGCCCCGGGCCCCGCACCCCGCCCTATTCCTCCTTGCCCTGGGGGGGGCGGGGTGGCTTTACGCAAGGGCCAGGGGGGTCCTGAGGGCCGCCGAAAAGGACCTTCCCGCCCCCTTGGTGGCCGTGGGGCTTGGGGTGGGGGCCTTCTTCTTCCTGGGGGTGATGGGGCTCCTCCTGCGGCCCGAAGGGCTGGGGCTCCTCCTTCTGGGCCTTGGCCTCTTTTATCTCCTTCTCCGCTTGGCGGAGGAGGCCTTGGGAGGGCGAGGGGGCCCTGCCCTTTGACCTTTTGCGCCCTCTCCCCTATACTGGTCTCCGCTACGGGGAGTAGCGCAGCCCGGTAGCGCACCTCGTTCGGGACGAGGGGGTCGCTGGTTCAAATCCAGTCTCCCCGACCAAAGGGCCGGCCCAAAGCCGGCCTTTTGTATACTGCCCCCGTGCGCTTCCTGGCCGGCCTGGCCCTCTTCTTCCTGGGGCTGCACCTGATCTCCGAGGCCCTCTCTGCCTGGAAGGGGCGCAGGCGCCTCCTTTCCCGGGGGCTGGGTTCGCCCGGGGGAAGCCTCGTCTACGGGCTGGTCCTGGGGGCCCTATCCGGGAGCGGCTCGGGCCTCGGGCTCCTGGCCTTGGCCTTCCTGGAGGTGGGGGTCCTGGGGCACGCTCAGGCGGCGCTTCTGGCCCTGTCCGCCACCGCGGGGGCCGGGGTCTGGGTGGGGTTTCTGGCCCTGGCCCGCGAGGGAGCCCAGGAGGCCCTTCTGGCCCTGGGGTTTCCCCTCTACCTGGTGCCCGCCTGGCGCCCGGGAGGGATGTTCTTCCTCGGGCTTGGCCTCCTCTTCCTCGGCTTCGGGGAGATGGGGGCAGGGCTTGGGCCTGCCCTCGCCTGGGCCGGGGAGGTGCGGGGTGTGGGGGAGGGGTACCTGGCCGGGCTTCTCCTGGGGGGGCTTCTGGGCTCGGCCAACGCCGTGGCCGCCCTGGCCCTGCTCCTTTCGGGCGGGCTTTCCCCCGGGGTGGCCGTGGGCCTGGTCTTGGGAGCCGGGGTGGGCACCACGGCCACCTTCTTCTGGGCGGCCCTGGGCGGCCGGGGAGAGGCCCTGCGCCTGGGGGTGCCCCTTCTTCTCCACCGCCTCCTCCTCTCCCTCTTCCTCCTTCCCCTTTCCCGCCTCCTCCCGGAGAACGTGCTGGCCTGGCACCTGGGGAGCCACCTCGTCTACGCCCTTTTCTACTGGCCCCTTTCCGGAGTTTGGGGCCGGGTGGGGGAAAGGCTTTTCCCCAGACGCCGGGTGGCGCCCAAGTACCTGCGCTGGGAGGCTCTGGAGTCCCCCCTCCTTGCCCTGGCCCTCGCCCGGCGCGAGCTCGCCAGGGTGGCGGACGCGGTGCGGGGGATGCTAGTCCAGGCCCTGCGCGTCCTTTCCCAGGAGGAGGGTGGGGAGGCCTCCTTGCGGGAGCTGGAGGACAAGGTGGACGCCCTCACCCGGGAGCTTGTCCTCTACACCTCGGAGTTGGCGAGCCGTACCAAGGACGAGAAGGCGGTGAAGCTCTTTATGGCCGCAAGCGAGCTGGAGCACCTGGGGGACCTGGTGCGGCGGGTGGTGCGCCTGGCGGAAAGGCTTTGGGCCCAGGGGTTGCGCTTCAGCCCAGAGGGCAAGGAGGACCTCCTCCTGGCCGCCTCCCGGGTGCTTTCCCGGTTGGAGCGCCTGGGGGCGGCCCTGGCCACGGGGGAGAAGGCCCTGGCGGAGGAGGTGGTGAGGGAGGAGGGCGGCCCCTTTTTCCAGACCCTCAAGCGTGCCCACCTGCACCGCCTCGAGGCCGGCTGGGCCGAAAGCCGGGCCAGCACCCTGACCCACCTGGACATCCTCCTCACCCTGGAGGAGGTGGACCAGGGGGTGGTCCGCCTGGCCCAGCTGGCCCTGGAGCTTTAAGCTAAGGGGCGTGGTGAGGATCCTGGGCGGCAAGGCCAAGGGGGTGCCCCTCAAGGTGCCGGCCTCGGCGCGGCCCTCCCCGGTACGCCTCCGCAAGGCCCTCTTTGACTACCTAAGGCTCCGCTACCCCCGTAGGGGGCGGTTTTTGGACCTCTATGCGGGAAGCGGGGCGGTGGGCCTCGAGGCCGCCAGCGAAGGCTTTGAGGCCACCCTTGTGGAGAAGGATAGGGAGGCCGTGGCCCTTCTCAAGGAGAACGCCCGCCGGGCGGGGCTTGCCGTGCGCATCGTCCCTCTTCCCGTGGAGACCTTTCTCCTCGAGGCCAGGGCCAGGGGGGAGCGCTATACCTTGGCCTTCATGGCCCCGCCCTACGCCCAGGACCTGGCGGAGGCCTTCCAGGCCCTTTTGCAAAGCGGCCTCGTGGAACGGGGAGGGCTTTACATCCTCCAGCATCCCAAGGACCTTTACCTGCCCATAGGGGAGCGGCGGGTCTACGGGGAAAACGCCCTAACCCTGGTGGAGGTTTAGATGCACGTGGTCTACCCGGGAAGCTTTGACCCCCTTACCAACGGCCACCTGGACGTGATCCAACGGGCGAGCCGCCTCTTCGCTAGGGTGACGGTGGCCGTGCTGGAAAACCCCAACAAGCGGGGCCAGTACCTCTTCACCGCCGAGGAGCGCCTGGGCATCATCCGCGAGGCCACCGCCCACCTGCCTAACGTGGAGGCCGCCACCTTTTCGGGGCTTTTGGTGGACTTCGTGCGGCGGGTAGGGGCCCAGGCCATCGTCAAGGGCCTCCGGGCGGTGTCCGATTACGAGTACGAGCTCCAGATGGCCCACCTGAACCGCCAGCTCCTGCCTGGCCTGGAGACCCTCTTCATCCTCTCTGCCACCCGCTACTCCTTCGTGTCCAGCACCATGGTGAAGGAGATCGCCCGCTACGGGGGGGATGTCTCCAAGCTGGTGCCCCCGGCCACCCTTCGGGCCCTCAAGGCCAAGCTGGGCCGGTAAAATCCTCCTTGGAGGTCCCTATGCGGGCATTCCCCAGCAAGTACGGCAACGCCCTCGAGTTCGGCCACCTGATCGGGGGCGAAGAGGTTTACGAGGGCGAAGCCCTGGAGCGCCGAAACCCCTCGGACCGGGAGGACCTCGTGGCCCGCTTTCCCGAGGGCACGAAGGACGTCCTCCGCCGGGCGGCACGGAAGGCCCGGGAGGCCTTCCTGGAGTGGAGCCGCACCCCGGCACCCGTGCGGGGCCAGGTGCTCTTCAACCTGGTCAAGGTCCTGGATCGGGAGAAGCCCACCCTCACCCGGCTCATGGTGCGGGAGGTGGGGAAGACCCCCAAAGAGGCGGCCGGAGACGTCCAGGAGGCCATAGACACCGCCCTCTTCTTTGCCTCCGAGGGCCGGCGGCTCTACGGCCAGACCGTGCCCAGCGAGATGCCCCATAAGGAGCTCTTCACCTTCCGGCGGCCTCTGGGCGTGGTGGGCATGATCACCGCCGGGAACTTTCCCATCGCCGTCCCGAGCTGGAAGCTCATCCCGGCGGTCCTCGCGGGCAACGCCGTGGTCTGGAAGCCCTCCGACGACTCCCCAGCCCTTTCCTACATCTTTGTCAAGCTCTTTGAGGAGGCGGGGTTGCCGCCGGGGGTGATCAACGTGGTCTTCGGGGGAGGCAAGGGCTCCACGGGCCAGGGGATGGTGGAGCTCATGGACGAGGGCCTTTTCCAGAAGTTTGCCTTCACCGGGTCCACCCAGGTGGGGCGCTGGATCGGGGAGGTGGCGGGGCGGAACCTCATCCGGCCTACCCTCGAGCTCGGCGGGAAGAACCCCTTGGTGGTGATGCGGGACGCCGATCTGGACCTGGCCCTGGAGGGGGCCTGGTGGAGCGCCTTCGCCACCGGGGGACAGCGGTGCACCTCGGCGGGGAACCTCCTGGTGGACGCTCCCATCTACGAGGAGTTCAAGCGGCGCTTCCTGGAGAAGGTGGAGGCCACCTTGGTGGGGAACCCCCTCCTCCACCCCGAGGTCACCTACGGGCCCTTCATCAACGAAAGGCTCTTCGCCCGCTGGCAGGACCACTACCGGATGGGGGAGGGGGACGGGGCGAGGCTCCTTTTTGGCCGGGGACGGATCACCCGGGAAAACCCCTACCCCCGCTTCCTGGGGGACCCGGAGGCGGGGCTTTACGGCTGGCCCACGGTCTGGGAGGTAAGGCCTGGGATGCGCCTTTTTGAGGAGGAGATCTTCGGCCCCACCATTAACCTGGTAAGGGTGGACGGCATAGAGGAGGCCATAGAGGTGGCCAACAGCACGCCCTACGGCCTCTCCAGCGCCATCTACACCCAGAACCGCCACTGGGCCTACCTCTTCAAGGTGGGGATCCGCGCTGGCATGACCAGCGTCAACAACGCCACCGTGGGGGCGGAGGCCCACCTGCCCTTTGGCGGCGTCAAGGCGAGCGGCAACGGGGCCCGGGAGTCGGGGATCTGGGTCTTGGAGGAGTACACCTACTGGCATGCGGTGAACGAGGAGTACTCCGGGAGGCTGCAGCTCGCCCAGATGGACACGGGCTACGTGCGCCCCAAGGCGCCCACGCCCTGGGGGGAGGTGTTGGGATGAGGGCGCTTGGCCTCTGGCCCCTCCTCCTCCCGGCCCTGGCCCAGACCCTCGCCCCGGCCTTTCAACTGGACTGCCGCTTCCGGGGAGAGGTCAGGCCCGCCCAGGTCTTCTGGGACGGTAGCCTCTTGGGGACCTGCCCCCTCGAGGTCCAGGCCGCCCCGGGCCGCCACCTTCTCCGCCTGCGCCTCGAGGAGCCCGGGGGGACCTACCTGGCCTACGAGGCCCGGGTGGAGGTGGGGGAAGGGGGCCTGGGGGCCTTCACCGCCGAACTCCTGCGCTATGACCCCCGGGGGGAAGCCCTTAAGGGAGGAAAGGGCTTGGTCTTTGGCCTACGGCCCCAAGGGGGTCTTGGCCCTATGGCCCACTGGGTTTCGGTGTAGATCTCGGCCAAAAGACGGAGGGCCCGGAGGTCGTTGGGATTCTGCTTCGCCAGGGCTTCCGCGGCTTCCAGGGCGCGAGGTCCACGAATCCTACGGGGTAGGCCTTCCGGGCTTCCTGCCGCAGGGCCTCCACCCTTTCCAGGGTGAGGCCTCCCGCCTGCTGGGCCACTCCCGGCTGAGGAGCGCCGCCATGGCCCAAGCCAGATAGGTCTTTTTCATCCTGCACCTCCCTTAGGCTGACCTTCTTCAGGATACGCCCAGGGGGCCAGGGCGTCAAGGCTCATTGGGCGCTTTCCAGATCGGGCCTTAGCCGCACCGCCTCCCTCAGGTACACGTGGCGCACCCGGTCCTGCGGGGTGTCGGTGTTCCAGAGGGCGAGGACGCGGATGACCCGGGGGAGGCTTCCGGGTACCGGCACCTCCCGGGCTGAAAGGAGGGGCACCCGGTGGAGGCCGATTTGCCGCGCGGCCTCGGCGGGGAAGGCCGAGACCAGATCTTCGGTGACCGTGAAGATGACGGCGGCCAGCTCTTCGTGGCTTTGGATGCCGTTGGCCTCTAACATTTTCAGGAGCAACTCCCGTGTGGCCTGGTGAATGGCCTCGGGCGTGTCCTCCTCCACGGTGATGGCCCCCCTGATGCCCCGGACCATAGTTAGGTCCCATGCTAAGGGGTTTCCTGCCCGCGGGCAAGCAGGGTAGACTTTGGGGCATGAACCTTATGGCGGTCTTCGCCCATCCCGACGATGAAATCGGGGCGGCGGGCACCCTGGCCCTGCACGCCAGGCGTGGGGACCGGGTCCTCCTGGTCTGGATGACCCGGGGGGAGCTGGCCAGCCATTTCCAGGGGGTTCCGCCCGAGGAGACGGCCCGGGTGCGGGAGGGACATGGGGCCCATGTGGCGGGGCTTATCGGGGCGGAATACCGCTTTCTCCCCTTCCAGGACACCTTCCTCACGGGGGGCAGGGAGGAGGCCCTGGCCCTGGCCCGGCTCATGGCCGAGTTTCGGCCCCAGGCCGTGGTCACCTGGGACCCTTTGGACGTCCACCCGGACCACCGGGCCACGCACCAAGCGGTGCTCTCTGCCCTGAAGCTTTGCCGCATCCCCAAGTTGGTCGGGGAAGCCCACCGGGAACCCGTGCGCCTTTACCACTATCCGCGGCGGGACCTCTACCGGCCCACGCTCTACGTGGACGTCACGGAGACGGAGGAGGTGGCGGAGGCGGTCTTTGGCTTTTACCAGGGATTTTACCGCTGGCCCCTTACCCTGGAGGAGTTCCGGAGCCTCCGTCGGCTTCGGGGGCGGGAAGCAGGGGTTCGCTTTGCGGAGGCGTTTCAGACGGAGGCGCCTCCGGCGTGGCCCGGGCTTCCCTAGGGGTCTCCTCTTGGGCGGGGGTTAGGGCGTAGGCCAGGAGCACCGCGGGGAGGACCAGGGGCAGGGCGGCGTACCCCCCCCACTCCGCCGAGAGGGCCAAGGCGGCGAAGGGGGCCCGGGCCACGCCCGCCAGCACCGCCGCGCCCCCGGCCAGGGCCAGGGCGTCCGGGGGCAGGGCGAGGGGACCCGAGAGGTCGGCGAGGAGGGCCCCGAGGAATCCCCCCAGGACCAAGGCTGGGGTATAGGGGGCCCCGTAGGCCCTGACCCCCTGGGCCAGGAGGAGGAGGAGGAGCTTGGCCAAAAGGAGGAGGAAGAGGGAGGAGGGAGGGAGGAGGGGGGTGGTGGCGATGGCCACCCATCCCAGCCCGTGGCCCAGGGCCTCGGGCAGGAAGAGGAGGGCAAGGGCCAGGGCCAAGCCCAAAAGGGCGTGCCGCAGGGGAAAGGCCAGGGGCCTGAGGCGGCCTTCCAGGAAGCGGCCTCCCTCCGTCCAAGCCGTGGCCAGGGCGGCGGCCAGAACTCCGGTGAGGAGGCCTAGGGGGACGGCCTCGAGGCCCACCTCCACCCGGAAGGGAAGGAGAGGGGTGTAGCCGAAAAAGGCCCCGTAGACGGCGAAGCCCGAAAGGGCCCCGATCAGGGCCGGGGTGAGGGCGCGGACCTCGAGGAGGAGGGAGCGGTAGAGGATCTCCGTGGCCAGGAGGGCTCCGGCCACGGGGGCGTGGAAGGCGGCCCCGAGGCCTGCGGCGAGCCCGGCGAAGGCCAGGCCCCCGCCCACCCTGGGAAAGCGGCGGTCCAGGGCGCTTCCCAGCCAGAGGCCCAGGACGCCGAAGGGCCCCTCCCGGCCCATGGGGGAGTAAAGAGCGAGTTGCAACACCCCTCCCAGGACCGCCCGGGGGTGGGCGAGCCTCGGGGGTGGGTGGCCCTCCCGGGCGGCGCGGAGGAGGGCGGCAAGCCCTTGCCCGGTCCCCACCAGGCTGGTGAGGGCGAAAAGAAGGGGCAGGAGGAAGGCCAGGGGCCAGAGGAGGGGCCCGGTGAAGGCCTGGAGGAGCCCCCCCTCCCCAGGGGCCTCAGGGGGAAGGTAGCCGAAAAGGAGGCCGAGGGACTCGGCGAGGGCCCTCAGGAGCTGGTTGAGGAGGGCGACCAAAAGGCCCGCCAGGGCTCCGGTGAAGGCGCTGTAGAGGATGAGGGGTCCGGTGGTCTGCCCCCCCTCTTTGGGGGAGGCCTGGGCCCAGGGCGGAGGCCGCATCAGAGGGAGTGTACCAAAGAGGCGGGGGTGCCCCGGGCAAGGCGGGGCGCGGGCAGGCCCAAGGCCCGGTACCCTCCCCGGGTGAGGGCCCGGAGGAGGAGGCGGGGGTCCGCCCGTTCCCACAGGAAGAGGGCCTCGTTCCTTACGTCCAGGTCGGGGCTTGAGCCCCTCGAGTCGGTACCCAGGGCGAGCTCCACCCCGTGCCGGGCGTAGAGGGCGAGGGGGGCCTCTCCCACCCCCAAATTCCCGTTGGAACGGGGGCAGAGAACCACCTTGGCCCCGGCCTCGGCGATGAGCCGCACTTCCTCCTCCTCCACCTGGACGCCGTGGACCAAAACCGTCTTCGGCCCCAGGACCCCCAGGGCGTGGAGGTGCCGGACGGGGGTCGTGCCGGGAGGGGTCCAGGGGGTCCGGGCAAAGCGCCCGTACACCTCCCCTAAGGGGCCTTCCCCCCGGGTGAGGAAGGCCACCTCCTCCCGGCTTTCCGCCGCGTGGACCATAAGGGGAAGCCCCTCCGCCTGGGCATACTGGGCGAGCCTCTTAAGGAGGGGGGGGCTTACGGAGTAGGGGGCGTGGGGGGCGAGGCCCACCCGCACCCTCCCTTCCCGCCTGCGCCAGGCCTCCACCTTGCGCCGCACCCGGGCAAAGGCCTCCTCGGCCTCGGCGGGGTCCGGGGCAAAGACCTCGTAGAAGGCGACCCCAGGAAGGGGGCTCTCCCCGAGGAGGAAGTCCATGACCTCGTCCTTAAAGACGATGTCGGCGAAGGCCCCCGCCCCCGAGGCCAAAAGCTCCTCCAGGCCCCGCTTTGCCCCCTCGAGGCCTCGCCTCTCCCGATGGGCCATCACGTGGGAGAGAAAGCCGGGAAAGGGCCCGCGGTAGAGGGGAAGGAGGGAGAGGTCCAGGTGGGTGTGGGCGTTCACCGGGGGAGGGAAGAGGGCCCGACCCTTCCTGACCACCTCGGCTTCGGGGAAGCGGGCCCTGAGCTCCTCCAGGCTTCCTTGGCCCACCACGACCCCCCCCTGGACGGCGATCCCCCCCCGGAGCATGGGGGTGCCGAAGCCCGTGTAGACCACTTCCGCGGTCCAGAGCTCAACCCTTAGCCAGGACATAGCGGTTGGGCCCCCGGAGGAAGTCCACGGCCACGTAGCCCCGGGCGAAGTACTGGCCGAAGACCTGGCGGCTGTGCTCCCGCCAGGCGAGGGCGAGGGCCGGGTCCTCCTTGAGGATCCGGCCCCAGTCCTCCGGGATCTGGACGAGGACCCTCTCGGCCTCGAGGTCCAGCCGGGCCTCGAGGGGCACCTCCCCCTCCACCCGGTTCACCTGGGGGAGGTCCGCCCCCTCGGGCTCGGGCGGGGGGGCGTAGAGGCGGGTGTAAACCCTTTCCGAGAGGAGGTCCCACTCGGCGAGGAGCCGGTCCGAGGGGGCCCCGGCGTTGATGCCGGACATGGGGCCGTAGTGGTTGGGAAGGTAGCGCCGGGCGGTGGCCCCGAGCTTCCGGAGGTTGAAGCGGGCGTTCGCCCCCCGCATGGGGTCAAAGGTCCAGACCACCCTCCTCACGCCCCGCGAGAGCGCCCAGTCGCGCTGGAAGCGCTTGAGGAGGAGGGCGGCCCCCGTGCCCCGGTAGGCCTCCAGGACCCCCAGCATGTGAGAGTGGTGGAGGGTGGGGTCCTGGGTGGGGAAGCCGAAGACGAAGCCCACCATCGCTCCGTCTAAAAAAGCTCCGGCCACGAGTCCGCCCTCGTCCTGGACCGCCACGAGGAGGCCCCGAGGCACCAGGTCGCTTTCGGAGCGCCCCCAGACCTCCCGCTGGAGCTCCACCACCCGCTCCATCTCCTCAAAGCCCCTCAGCTCGCGGACATGTACCTCTGCCATAGCGTGATCCGCTCCACGAAGGGAAGCTTCAGGTGGACCCCGATCCCCGGGCCCTCCGGGACGGGCATGAGGCCCTCCTTCGCTTCCAGGGCCTCCTCTATGAGGTCCTCCTCCCAGTAGCGGCTCGCCGAGCTCACGTCCCCGGGCTTGGTGAAGCCAGGAAGGGTGGCGAGGTGGAGGTTGTGGGCCCGCCCCACCCCGGCCTCCAGCATCCCCCCCATCCAGAGGGGGATCCCGGCGCTTTGGGCCAGGGCGTGCACCCGGAGGCTTTCCCCGTGGCCGCCGAGGCGGGCGGGCTTGACGTTGAAGACCCGGCCCGCCCCGAGCTCTATGGCCTTCCTCGCCTTTTCCGCCGAGGTGAGGCTCTCGTCCAGGCAGATGGGTGTGGAAAGTTCCCGCTGGAGCCTGGCGTGGTCCAGGAGGTCGTCGTAGGCCAGGGGCTGCTCCACGTAGTCCAGGCCGAGCTCGTCCAGGCGCTTGAGCCGGGGGAGGTCGGCGAGGCTATAGGCGCTGTTGGCGTCGGCGGTGAGGGTGGCCTCGGGGAAGGCCCGGCGCACCGCCTTCAGGACCTCGTAGTCCCAGCCCGGCTTGATCTTGAGCTTGATGCGGCGGTACCCCTCCTTGAGGTGCGCCTCCACCACCTTCAGGGTTTCCTCCAGCGAGGGCTGGATCCCCAAGGAGACGCCCACCTCCACCTCCCGCCGCACCCCGCCCAGGACCTGCCAGAGGGGGCGCCCCAGGGCCTTGGCATAGAGGTCGTAGAAGGCCATCTCCAGAAGGGCCTTGGCCATGGGGTTGCCCCGGAAGGGGGCGAGGGCTTCCCGCAGGGCCTCGGGGTTCGGGAGGTCCTTCCCCAAGACCCGGGGCAGGAAGACCTCCAGGAGAAGGTACCGTGCGCCCTCCACCGTCTCCTCCCGGTAGAGGGGAAGCCTTTCCATCACCCCCTCCCCCAGGCCCTCGAGGCCCTCCCCGAAGAGCCTGAGGAGGAGGAGGGTCCTCTTGGTCTGCACCCCGAAGCTCGTCTCAAAGCGGAACTTTAGGGGAAGCTCCAGGATCCTGAGCTCTGCCGCCTCTACACGCACGGCTCCAACACCTCCTTGCCCAGGTAGGGGACGAGGGCTCCTGGCACCCGGACCCGGCCGTCAGGCAGCTGGTGGTTTTCCAGAAGCATCGCCAGGATGCGAGGGGTAGCCAGGGCGGTGTTGTTCAGCGTGTAGGCGTAGCGGACCCTCCCCCCCTCGTCGCGGTAGCGCAGGCCGGCCCGCCTGGCCTGCCAGTCCAAAAGGGCGGAGCAGGAGTGGGTCTCCCGGTAGCGCCCCTCCGAGGGCAGGTAGACCTCCACGTCCACCTGCCGCCACTTTCCCGGGCCCATGTCCCCGGTGGACACCTCCACCAGGCGGTAGGGAAGCTCTAGGAGCCTCAGGATTTCCTCGGCGTTTCCCAGAAGCTCCTCAAAGGCCTGGTCCGAGGCCTCGAGGCTCGCCTCAGTGAGGACGTACTGCTCCACCTTGTGGAACTGGTGCACCCTCAGGAGGCCCCGCACGTCCTTGCCGAAGCTCCCCGCCTCGGAGCGGAAGGCCGGGGCGTAGCCCGCGTAGCGCTTGGGAAGCTCCTCCCGCTTCAGGATCTCCCCGGAGTGGAGGGCGTTTAAGACCACCTCCGCCGTACCCGTGAGGTAAAGGTCCGTCCCGGCGATGGGCCAGACCTGATCGCGGTAGGCGGGGAAGTGGCCCGTGCCCACGAAGGCGGCCTCCCGGGCGTAGGCGGGCAGGGTGAGGGGGACGAAGCCCTTGCGCGCCATGAAGTCCAGGGCGAAGTGGAGGAGGGCCACCTCGTAGCGGGCGAGGTCTCCCCTCAGGGCGTAGGTGCGGCTTCCCGAGACCTGGCTGATCCTGGGCTCCCACCAGCCGTTCCTCTCCAGGAGGCCCACGTGGTCCAGGGGGGGGAAGGGGAAGTCGGGCGGAGCCCCCACCCGCTTGATCTCCCGGTTCTGGCTCTCGTCCCCCACGGGGGCCCCGGGCCAGGGGGGGAGGGGGACCTGGAGGAGGAGATCCTGGAGGCGGGCCTCCTTTTCCCTCAGGGCCTCCTCCAGGGCCTTGGCCTCCTCCGCCAGGGCCTTGCCCCGGGCAACGAGCCTAGGCCTCTCCTCCGGGGAGGCCTTAGGGACCTGCTTGGCCACCTGGTTGCGCTCGGTCTGTAGCTCCTGGAGGCGTTGCCTCAGGTGGAGCACCTCCTCGTCCAGGGCGAGCAGGGCCTCGAGGTCCAGGTCCATCCCCTTGAGGGCGATGGCCCGCCGGACCTCCTCGGGGTTTTGCCGGATGCGCTTCAGGTCCACCATGGCTATTCCAGCACGGGAGGCACTCGGAAGAAGCCCTCTTCCCGGTCGGGGGCCAGGGCCAGAGCCTGGTCCTGGGGGAGGGAGGCCCCTTCCGCATCCTCCCGCAGGCGGCCCCAGGCCTCCTCGGCCTCCAAGGCCTCCACCTGGGGCAGGGTGTTCACGAAGGCCAGGATGCGCTTCAGGTCCTCAAGGAGGAGGGCCTCCTCCTCCGGGGCGAGCCTGAGCTTGGCCAAGGCCTCGAGCTTGCGGAAGAGCTCGGGGGATAGCTCCATGGGGGCTATCTTAGCGCAGCCGGTCGGCGAGCGCCCAGACCAGGGGGGCGAGGAGGAGGGCGGGGAGGAAGGAGCCCACCCGCACCCGGGTGAGGCCCAGGAGGTTCACCCCCACCCCCAGGACCATGAGCCCGCCCACCCCGGTGACGAGGAGGACCCGGGGGTCCGCCGCCGGGTCGGGGAGGGCCTGGGCGAGGGTGCCGGCCAGGAGGGCCACCCCTCCCTGGTAAAGGAGGACCACCAGGACGCTGAAGCCCACCCCCACGCCGAAGGTGCTGGCGAGGGCGATGGCGCTCATCCCGTCCAGGGTAGCCTTCAGGAGGAGGAGGCTCGCGTCCCCGGTGAGGCCGTTTTGGATGGAGCCGAGGAGGGTCATGGGCCCCACGCAGAAGAGGAGGCTCGCGGCCACGAAGCCCTCGGTGAAGCTCCCCCCACCCCTGACCGCCCGCTTGACCCTTTCCCCCAGGCCCTCGAGGCCCTCCTCCAGCCGCAGGGCCTCCCCCAAGAGCCCTCCGAGGACCAGGGTAAGGAGGCCCAGGACCACCCCGTCCACCGCCCCACCCCGGGCCTTGCCCAGGGCCTGGGCCATGGAGAAGCCGATGAAGAGGCTGGTGAGCCCGACCCCCTGGACCATGATGCGGGCCATGCGCTCGGGAAGCCGCCCCTTGAGGGCGAGGCCGAGCGCGCTGCCCAGGGCCACGGTGGCCGCGTTGGCTAGCGTCCCCGAGAGCTTGTCCAGGAGGGTGAGTTCCATAGCAGGTATTCTAGGGGAAGTGGAGCTCCGCTTGACCCAGGACGGCACGCCCACCCTCTTCCATCCCGGGTACGGGGAGGCCTACCACCCCAGGCAGGGGGCCCTCCTCCAGGCGAGGAGGCTTTACCTGGAGAAGACCCTGACCCACCTTCACCCTTCCCCCAGGATCCTGGAGGTGGGCTTAGGCCTTCTCGTCAACTTCCGGGTGGCCCTGGAAAGCGCCCTCAGGAGGGGGGTGCGGCTCCGCTACCTGGCGGTGGAGCGGGAGCCCCTCCCCAAGGAGGCCCTCGCCGCCATAAGGCTTCCCCTGCCCCGGGCCGAGGCCGTGTTTGCGGAGCTCCTTAAGGCCTGGCCAGAGGAGCGCTTTTCCGGGCCATGGGGGGAGCTTAAGGTGGTCTTCGCCGACGTGCGGGAGGTGGTCCTCCCCCGGGCCTGGGCCACGGCGGTCTTTCTGGACCCCTTCAGCCCCAGGGTGAACCCTGAGCCCTGGGAGGCTTCCGTTCTGGGGAAGCTCCGCCTGGCCTCGAGGCCAGGCGGGCGCCTCGCCACCTACTCCGCCCAGGGGGCCTTCAGGCGGGCCCTCCTCCGGGCGGGCTTCCGGGTTCACCGGGTGCGGGGGGTGGGGAAGCGGGAGTGGACGGTGGGAATCGCCGCAAAAGTTCCTCCCGGGTGAGGTAGGCGAGCTCGGCGAGGAGGCGCCCCCCCCGCGGAAGCTCCCCCCGGTAGAGCCAAAGGAACCAGGCCGCGGCCAGGCTGTACACGAGCCCGGGCCAAGGGGGCAGGGGGGCGGTGCGGAAGCCGAAAACCCTCCCCCCGGGGGCCAGGTGGCTGTAGCCGTAGACCAGGGCCACCTCCGGGTCCTGGGCCACCCGCTCCGCCACCCGGCGGAGGCTTTCCCGCGCGTGCCGAATGGCCTCGAGGGGGGTGAGCTCCATGGCCCGCTGGCTCTCTAGGTGGAGCTCCATGGCCGGGGTGCCCCGGGGGAGGCCGGGAAGGTCGGGGCCGGGAAAGGGCCTCCGCTCCAGGCGGAAGAGGTCAAAGGGCCCGAGGCCCGCCCGCTCCACCCGGCGCTTCCGGTTGTAGCGCTCCTCAAAGCCCTGGAGGCCCCGGATCAGGGCGAGCCTGGGGGTGAGGGGCCTGGGGGCGAGCTCGTCCAGGGTGACGGGCCGGTAGCCCAGCCTTAGCATCTCGGGGAGGGCGGTCTCCAAAAGCCTAAGGGTGCGCTCGGGGCCGTCGTGGAGGAGGACCACGCTCCCTGGGCGCAGGTAGACGAGGAGCCTGTGGGCCAGGGCCTCTGGGGGCAGGGGAAGCCAGTCCTTGCCCTCCAGGTCCCAGAGGGCCACCCGCTTGCCCAGGGCCCGGGCGAAGAGGCGGGTGAAGGGGGTGTGGAGGCCGTGGGGCGGGCGGTAGTACCGGCCGGGGTTGGCCGCCATGTGGCGCCACTCCAGCCAGGGGAGGAGGAGCCGCCAGGCCTGGTGCCACTCCCCGTGGTCCTCCACCTGGTGGCCTTCCCGGCGGATTCGCTCCACCAGGTCCGGCCTTTCCCTTGCCCTCTTTCCGGTGACAAAGAAGGTGGCCTTCACCCCGTGCCGCCCCAGGAGGGCGAGAAGGGCCTCGGTCCTTTCCGAGGGGCCGTCGTCAAAGGTGAGGGCCACCAGGGGCAGCCGCCTCGAGCCGTGGGCGTAGGCCCCGAGGCCCAGAAAGCGGAAGAGGAGGTCGGCGAGGCCGTAGAGGAGGAGGACGAGGCCCAGGGCTACCTCCACCGTTCCCTCCCGAACACGGCGGCGTAGAAGAGGCTTAGGGCCAGGAAGATCCCCCCTCCCGCCAATAGGGGGGCGTGGAGGCCAAAGGCCTCCCAGAGGGCCCCGCCGGCGGTGGGTCCCAGGGCCACCCCCAGGCCCTCCACGCTCATCAGGGTGCCCCAGAGGGCGGCCCGGTTCTCCTGGGGCAGGTTCCGGGCGAGGAAGCCGTTCCACCCCGGCAGGAAGAGGCTGAAGCCCAGGCCCGCCAAAGCGGCGAGGAGGGCCACCTCGGCCAGGGATCGGGCGAAGGCCAGGCGGAGCATGACCCCTCCCAAAAGGGCGAGGCCCAAGACCAGGGCCAGGCGGTAGCCCCCCCGGTCCACCAGGCGGCCCGTAAGGGGAAGGAGGCCGAAGAATAGGCCGCCCCCCAGGAGGAGGAGGGCCCCCAGCGTTAGGGGCTCGAGGCCCAGGCTCTCCTTGGCGAAGCGCAGGAGGAAGAGGGAGACCAGGGCCGGGGCAAAGGTCTGGCCGAAGGCGGCGGGCAGGAAGAGGAGCATGCGGGAAAGGGGGTAGCGGTCCTGGCCCTGGGGGGGCACCGGGATGCGGAAGCGAAGGAGGCTCAAGGTGAGGGCTAGGGCCGCCCCCTGGGCCCACAGGAGGAGGGCCAGGCCGGACTCCGGGTGGCGCTGGGCCACCTGCCCTACCCCGATGAGCCCCACGCCCACCCAGGGCATGACCAGGGTCAGGGTGAAGGAGAGGGCCCGCGCCTCCTTGCCCGGCACCGCGATCCTGCTGGCGTAGGTCATGAGGCCGGGATAGAGGGTGGAGAGGGAAAGCCCCCAGAGGAGGCCCAGGGCCCAGAGGACCCAGGCGGCCTGGGCCAGGGGGGTGAGGAGCAGGGCAAGGAGCCCCACAAAGGCGGCCAGGCTGGCGGTGAGGCCGAAGCCCACCCGTTCCGCCAGAAGCCCTCCCAGGCTTTTGGAGAGGTTTTCCGCAAGCTGGTGGAGGGTGTAGGCCAGGGTGAAGGCGGTGGGCCCCAGGTTGAGCCGCTCGGGGGCATAGAAGGGGAGGAAGCCGGCGAAGAAGCCGCTCCTCACCCCCTCCATGAGCCCGATGGCCAGGATGAGCCTGGACAGCGTGGAAAGCCCCTCGCGCCGCCAAGGAAGAAGGCGAAACACGCTAAAGCCTACCACCCCCAAGGGAGAGGGCCTCAGGCAGGTTTCCGTTTCCCCTGGCGCATGGCCCTCCAGAAGACCACCAGGGCCGAGACCACGTAGATGGAGCTGTAGGTGCCCACGAAGATCCCCACGAAGATGGCCAGGGCGAAGTCCCGAAGGACGCTCCCTCCCAGGAAGAGGAGGGCGAGGATGGGCAAGACGGTGGTCAGGCTCGTCATCACCGTGCGGGAGAGGGTCTGGTTGATGGAGCGGTTCACCATCTCCGCGTAGGGGAGGCCCCGGAGGAGCCGCTGGTTCTCCCGGATGCGGTCGGAGACCACGATGGAGTCGTTGATGGAGTAGCCCACGATGGTGAGCAGGGCGGCGATGGTGGAGATGGAGAACTCCAGGCCCAGGAGGCTGTACATCCCCGCCACGATGGCCACGTCGTGGGCCACGGCCAGGACGCTGGCCACGCCGAAGGCCCAGTCAAAGCGGAAGGCCACATAGAGCAGGATGAGGCCGAGGCCCACCAATACCGCCATGACGGCGTTCCGCCTCAGCTCCTGGCCCACGGCGGGGCCCACGGTCTCGGAGGTGAGCACCTGGGCCTTGAGCTCCCGGGAGAAAAGCCGCTCCAGCTCCAGGCGTTTGGCGTCCTCGAGGGGGGGGAGCTTGAGGGAGAACTCCTTGTAGCTGGCGGTGGGGGCTTGGACCTCGGTGATGACGGCTTCCCGGGCGGGAAAGCCCTTGGCCTCCAGGAAGCGCCTCAGGGTGTCCACGCCCGTTTCCGGGGAGGCCCTTAAGGTGTAGGCGGTGCCCCCCGTGAAGTCAATGCTGTAGTTGAAGCCCTTGGTGAGGGCCACGGCCCCGGCGAGGAGGGCGAGGAGGAGGGAGAGGGCGGTGATGTAGCGGGCGGGCCCCATGAAGTTGATCCGGGGCTCCACGAGCCACATGGGGGGGCGCACCTCCCGCCTTTCCCCGATCCGGTCCAGGAGGTAGCGGCTGAAGATCAGGTTGGAGAACACGCTGGCCACCACCCCGATGGCCAGGGCCACGGCGAAGCCCCGCACGGGCCCCGTGGCGTACTGGTAGAGGGCGGCCGCCGCCAGGAGGTGGGCCGCGTTCACGTCCAAGATGGTGAGGGTGGAGTGCCGGAAGCCCTCGGGAATGGCCTGGCGGAAGCGCTTGCCCGCCCGGATCTCCTCCTTGATCCGCTCAAAGGAGAGGACGTTCCCGTCCACCGCCGCGCCCAGGGTGAGGATGAGGCCGGCGATGCCGGGAAGGGTGAGGGTGGCCCCCAGGCCGGAGAGGGCCCCCAGGATGAGGGCTGAGGTGTAGATAAGGCCCAAGGAGGCCACGAGGCCCAGCCAGAGACCGTAGTAGGCGAAGATGAGGACGAAGAGGGCCAGGGTGCCCAGGAAGGCCGCCTTGAGCCCGGCCTGGATGGCGTCTTGGCCCAGGGTGGGGCCGATGGCCCGGATCTCGGCCACCTTGAGGGGGACGGGGAGGGAACCCGAGCGGAGGACGAGGGCGATCTCGCTCGCCTCCTCGAGGCCCGAAAGCCCCTCTATGACCGCCTGCCCCCCGGTGATGGCCTGGCGGATCACGGGAGCGGTGTAGACCTTGCCGTCCAAGACGATGGCCAGCCGCTTGCCCACGTTGGCCCGGGTCACCTCCTCAAACTTCTTGGCCCCCTCCGGGGTGAAGGTCAGGGCCACCTGGGGGCGGCCAAACTGGTCAAAGACCGCCCGGGCGTCCGCCAGGTCCGCCCCGGTGAGGAGGGGCGGGCCCAGATCCTCGGGCTTGATCAGCTCCTTTTCCAGGTCCTCCCGCTTGAGGCGGGGGTTTTCCCGGAGGGCCTGGTTGATCTGGGCCACGGTGGTGCCCGTGGCCCCCTCCTTGAGGATGCGGAACTCCAGGACCGCCCGCTGCCCGATGAGCTTAAGGGCCCGGTCCTGGTCCGCCTGGGAGAGGCCCGGGAGCTCCACCACCAGGCGCTTTTGGCCCTGGATCTGGATAAGGGGCTCGGCCACGCCCAAGGCGTTGATGCGGTTTTCCAGGACGGTGCGCGCCTTCTCTAGATCGTCGGGGGTGGGGTTGGCTACGTCCGCCTCCAAAAGGATGCGGAGCCCCCCTTTCAGGTCCAGGCCCAGCTTGATCTTGGGCTCGCCGGGAGCCCAGGGTTTCCAGACGAGGAGAACGGCCAGAAGGAAGAGGCCGAGGAGAAAGAAGCCTTCTAGAAGCTTGCGGTTCATCTGCACCTCCCAAAGGTGGATGGGTCTGCCTATGCCGGGGAAGCCGCCCTCAACCCCTTTCCCGCGCCCCTTCCCTTAGGCGCGGGGTTTGGGGCCGAGGGCCTAGCCCCCTTCCAGCTGGAGCCGCCCATAGAGGAGGTAGAGGGGAGGGCTCAGGACCGGGCAGGGGCGGGGGGAAGGGGGGTCCTCCGGCCCTTTACGGCTCAGCAGGGGAAGGGGTTCGGCCCTTGGGGGGAGGAGGGGGCTTAGGGGCAGGGGCTTTCGCTCCTCCTTGAGCACCAGGGTGGGGCCCCCGGGGAAGAGGCCCGCCTCCCCCTTCCCTTGGGGTTGGGGGAGCAGGGCCCCCTGGAGGAGGAGGGCGAGGACCGCCCCCGCGTAGGCCCAACCTTGCCTCGGCAATCCCCCTCCTAGGCGGGCACTTCCACCAGCTGGAAGGCCTCGAGGACGTCCCCCTCTTGGAACGCGTCAAACCCCTCGAGGCCGAGGCCGCACTCGTAGCCCTGGGCCACCTCCCGCACATCCTCCTTGAAGCGCTTGAGGCTTGCGATGCGGCCCCGCCAGATCTCCTGCCCCTTGCGGAGGACCCGGACCTCGGCGTTCCTGGGGATCCTCCCCTGGGTGACCATGCACCCGGCCACCTGCTTCCCCGTGGGCAGCCGGAAGATGGCCCGCACCTCGGCCCGGCCCAGGACCTCCTCCTTGTACTGGGGCTGCTTTTGCCCCTTCACCATGTTCCGCACCTCGTCTATGAGGTCGTAGATGATGCGGAAGGTCTTGAGGAGGACCCCCTTTTCCTCCGCCTTCTTCTTTACCGAGCCGGGCGGGTTCACGCCAAAGGCCAGGATGGCCGCCCCGGCCGTCTGGGCCAGGAGGACGTCCGACTCCGTGGGGGCGCCCACCTGGGCCAGGAGGACATTAATCCGCACCTCGTCCGTGCTCTCCCGCGCCAGGATGTGCTGGATGGCCTCCAGAGAGCCCTGGGTGTCGGCCCGGAGGATCAGGTTCACCTCCTTTTTGCCCTCCTCCTGTAGGGTCCGGAGCAGGTCGGCCATGGTCTTGGGACGGCGCTCCTTTTCCCCCTCCTCCCGGGCCCTCCGCTCCTCCTTGCGCTCCTCGGTGATCTCCTTGGCGGCCACGAGGTCCGGCACCCACTCCACCACGTCCCCGGCGTGGGGGAGCTCCTGGAAGCCCAGGACCTGCACCGCGCTTCCCGGGCCTGCCTCTTTGCGCTGGTTCCCGTCCGCGTCCATCATGGCCCGGATGCGGCCAAAGACCTCCCCGGCCACCACGTAGTCCCCCACGCGAAAGGTACCCTCCTGGACCAGCATGTTGGCGACGACGCCCGCCTGCTTGTCCAGCCTGGACTCCAGGATCACCCCCTTGGGCTCGGCGTTGGGGTCGGCCCGGTAGTCCTCCAGCTCCGCGAGGAGGAGGATCATGTCCAGGAGGTCCTGCACCCCCTGGCCCGTCTTGGCGCTGATGGGGACCACGATGGCGTCGCCCCCATATTCTTCGGGGACGAAGCCCCGCTCCATGAGCTGGCGCTTGACCCTTTCGGGGTCGGCCTGGGGCAGGTCAATCTTGTTGATGGCGAAGAGGAGCTTGGCCCCCGCCGCCCTGGCGTGGGCGATGGCCTCCTCCGTCTGGGGCATGATCCCGTCGTCGGCGGCGATGACGATCACCGCCATGTCCGCCACCCTGGCCCCCCGCTGCCTTATGGTGGTGAAGGCCTCGTGGCCGGGGGTGTCAATGAAGACCACGGTGCCCCCCGGGGTCTTCACCTCAAAGGCCCCCACGTGCTGGGTGATGCCCCCCGCCTCCTTCTCGGCGATGCGGCTTTTGCGCAGGTAGTCCAGAAGGGTGGTCTTCCCATGGTCCACGTGGCCCATGATGACCACCACGGGAGGGCGGCGGGGAAGGCTTTTACGGCGCTCCTCCTCCGCCTGCCTCGCCTCCTGGCCCCGCTTTTCCTTCACCAGCTCCCGGACCGCCTCCGCGTCCTCCTCGGACAGGGTGGAGGCGTGGGACTTGTAGGCCACGCCCATCTGGTCCAGGAGCTCCAGGAGCTCCTCGTTTTTCATGCCCAGCTCTTTAGCCAGCTGGTAGATGCGTACTTTGGCCATCCTTGCCTCCTAGGTGGGCCAAAAGCGCCTCGGAAAGGGCCTTGGCCCGGCCTCCGGCGAAGCGCCGGAGCTTCTTTTCCGTCCAGCACTCGGGGTGGTCGCGGCAGACGTAGGCCCCCCTGCCGGGGAGCTTGCCCGTGGGGTCCAGCCGGAACCCTTCCGGCGTCAGGAGGACCCGGAGAAGCTCCCCCTTGGGCCGCCTCCTGCGGCAGGCCACGCACATGCGCAGGGGGACGTGCCTCATGGCTAGAGGTCCCGGAAGAGCTTTTCAAACTCCTCCTTGGCCCGGCTCTTCTCCTCCAACTCCTCCTGGGCCGCCCGGCGAATGGCCTCGTCCAGGTCGGAGATCTCCGCCTCCTCAAAGTGGATGTCGTACCCCGTAAGCTTGGAGGCCAGGCGCACGTTCTGCCCCCCGGTGCCGATGGCCAGGGAGTGCTGGTCCTTGGTCACCTTGACCCTGGCCTTCTTGGCCTCGGGGTCCAGCTCAATGGACCCCACCTGGGCGGGGGAGAGGGCGTTCCGGATGAACTCCTTCGGGTCCTTGGACCAGAGGATGATGTCCACCTTCTCCCGGCCGAGCTCCGCCGAGACCGCCTGGATCCTTTGCCCCTTGTGGCCGATGCAGGCCCCGATGGGGTCCACGTTGGGGTTGTGGCTCGTGACCGCCACCTTGCTGCGGCGGCCGGGCTCCCGGGCGATGGCCTTGATCTCCACGATCCCCTCGGCGATCTCGGGGACCTCCTGCTTGAGGAGGTACTCCAAGAGTTTCTCGTGGGCCCGGCTCACGAGGAGGGAAGGGCCCTTGGCGGAGCGGTCCACCTTCTTCAGGAAGACCTTGAGGCGCTGGCCCGGGTAGTAGCGCTCCGTGGGGATCTGCTCTCCCTTGGGCAGGTAGGCCTCCCCCCGGCCCAGCTCCACGAAGACGTTGCCCCGGTTGTCCACCCGGGACACCACCCCCGTGAGCACCTGGCCCTCCTTGTCCTTGTACTCGTTGTAGATCCGGTTCCGCTCGGACTCCTTCAGGCGCTGGGTGAGGATCTGGCGCAGGTCCTGGATGGCCACCCGGGAAAGCCCCTCGGGGTCAATGGGGAACTCCATCTCGTCCCCCACCTGGACCTCGGGGTCGTACTGGAGGGCCTCGGAGAGGGCGATCTCCTTGTCGGGGTCCTCCACCTTCTCCACCACCCGGCGGACCTCCACCATCTCTATGCGGCCGGTCTGGGGGTCAATGTAGACGTCCACCTCGGGACCCCGCCCCTCGTCGATCTCCTCCTTTCGGTAGCCCTTCTGCCTCTTGATGTACGCCTTGCGCAGAGCTTCCTTGAAGGCCTCGAGGACCTCCTCCGGGGTTACCCCCCGCTCCAAGGCCAGCTGGTGCAGTGCGTCTAGGAATTCTCGGTTCATCTCTACCTCCTACCGCGGCTCCTCGGGCCACTCGGCGAGGGTGGCCCGGAAGGTGCCCAGGGTGAGGCGCCTCTCCTCGGAGCCTACCTGGAAGACCACCTCATCCCCCTCCACCCGGAGGATGCGTCCCACGAAGCCTTCGGGGCCTGGGACCTTGGCCTTTAGACCCTGGAAGCGCTCAAAGTGGCGGCGGGTGAAGAGGGGCCTTCTGGGCCCTGGGGACTCCACCAGAAGGCGGTAGCTTCCGGGAATGGGGTCCTCCCGGTCCAGGACCGCCTCAATGTGGCGGCTTGCCCGTTCCAGGTCGGCCACGCGGATGGGCTTTTCGTCCTTGCGCTCAAGCCGCACCAGGACCTCTCCCGGGGCCTCCCTGACCTCGAGGACCTCGAGGCCCAAGGGCTCCACTGCCTCCTCCACCAACCGCCAAAGGTCCACGGGCACCTCCTAAGCCTCCCTTCACAAAGGAAGGGTGGGCTTACACCCACCCCCCTCCCTTGGGAGCACTGGCCCTAGTCTACACCCAAGGGGCCCTTGACTACAACCCCTTTAGCCTGGTAGACTCAAGGTTGCCGGTCCGATCCCGGCCCTATGGGGGTGAACGGTCTCGACGGGGGTCGCCGAGGGCAGGGTTGCGCGCCGAGGTGCGGGTGGCCTCGTAAAAACCCGCAACGGCATAACGGCCAACACTGGCTACGCTCTCGCGGCTTAATCCCCGCGACCCCGCCCGGTAGCCCGGCCGGGGGCTCACCGGAAGCGGGGACACAAACCCGGCTAGCCCGGGGCGAGGCCCCGTAGCCCTGGGCGAAGCTTGAGCGGGGCTTGCCCCTGGCCGCCCGTCCGCGGGCCAAGCTAGGGGGACACCCAAAACGCGGACTACGCGCGTAGAGGCCCGCCGTAGGGACCTTCGGACGGGGGTTCAACTCCCCCCACCTCCACCACAGGGCGCCTTCGGGCGCCCCTTCCTTTTGTCCGTAGAATGGGGCCGTGCGCCTATTGCACACCGCGGACTGGCATTTGGGAAAGGTGTTGAAGGGGGTGGACCGCACCCCGGAGATCGGGAAGGCGTTAGAGGACCTTCTGGAAATCGTCAAGAAAGAGCGGGTGAACCTGGTGGTGGTCTCGGGGGATCTCTTTGACCGCCCCCAGGTTTCTGCGGAGGCCGAGGCGCTGGCGGTGGACTTCTTCCTCCGCCTCAAGGCGCTTGGGGTGCCCGCCCTCGTCATCGCCGGGAACCACGATCCGAAGGAGCGCCTCGAGGCCCTTTCCCCCCTCTTCGCCCTGGCGGGGGCCGAGGTGCGGGGCAAGCTTCTTTTCCGCGAGGAGGGAGGCGTGGTGGAGGCGGGGGACCTGAGGGCGGCCCTCCTCCCCTTCGTTTCCGAGCGCATCTTGGTAAAGCGCGTGCTCCAGGAGGCGGAGGAGCGCCACCTCGCTTACGCCGAGGCCATGCGGAGGGTTCTCGCCAACCTGGAGAGCCCCCTGATGCTGGCCCATTTCGCCCTGGAGGGGGTGCGGCCCGGCGGCGGGGAGTTCTCCTTCCACCTTGCCGGAAGCTACGCGGTGCCTGCCTCGGCCTTGCCCCTCAGGGCCCGGTACCTGGCCCTGGGGCACATCCACCGCCAGCAGCAGGTCTCAGAGGCCCCCCTGGCCTGGTACCCCGGAAGCCTCGTCCAGCTGGACTTCGGGGAGGGGGAGGAGGCGGAGCGGGGGGCCCTTCTCGTGGAGCTTCCCCCCGCAGGGCTTCCCCGGGTCCACCCCATCCGGGAGCGCTGGGGCAAGCCCCTCAGGACCTTCCGCCTGAAGAGGGAGGAGCTGGACGGGAGGTTCGCCGAGATGGAGCGCTTTCCCGGCTACCTCCGCCTGGTGGTGGAGGGCAGGCTTTCCCCGGCGGAGAAGGAGCGGTTTTACCGGGCCCTGCCCCACCTCCTCGCCCTCGAGGCCGCCTCGGAGCTGGCCTTGGAGGAAAAGGCGGAGGGTAGGGCGGAGCTCGGCTTCGTGGAGGCCTACGGGCGCTACCTGGAGGAGAGGGGGCGAAAGGAGGAGGCCCTTCTTGGGCTTTTGGAGCGGGTCTTGAGGGAGGTGGAGCTTGAGGCCCCTGTGGCTTGAGCTGGAGGGCTTTGGCCCCTACCGGGAAAGGCAGGCGGTGGACTTCTCCGACGTGGAGCTCTTCGCCATCACCGGGCCCACGGGGAGCGGCAAGAGCACCCTCCTGGACGCCCTGGCCTTTGCCCTCTACGGCCGGGTGCCCCGGGTGGGGCGGCAGGTGGGGAGCCTGGTCCACCCCGCGGCCAGCGAGGCCCGGGTCCGCCTGGTGTTTGCCGTGGGGAGCCGGCTTTACCGGGTGGAGCGGGTGCGGGGCCGGAAGGGCGAGGCCCGGCTCTTTGAGCTTACGGAGGGGGAGCGGCTCGTGCCCCTGGAGACCCTGGACCAGCTCAACGGGGCGGTGGAGGACCTCCTGGGCCTCTCCTACGAGGCCTTCACCCGGGCCCTCCTCCTGCCCCAGGGGGAGTTTGACCGCTTTCTCAAGGGGGAGGCCAAGGAAAGGCGTCAGCTCCTCATGGACCTCTTTGAGCTCTCCCGCCTCAGGAAGGCTCGGGAGAGGGCAGCCCAAAAGCGGGCCCAGCTCAAGGAGGAGAAGGACCGCCTGGAGGGGGAGCTTCTGAGTCTGGCCGAGGCCACGGAGGAGGCCCTAGAGGCCCTGGAGAAGGAGCTTGAGGCCCTTAGGCAAGAGGAAGGCCGCCTAAAGGGGGAAAAGGAGCGCCTGGAAAAGGAGGCGAGGGCGGCGGAGGACCTTTGGAGGGGGCTACGGGAAAGGTCCCTTCTGGAGGTCCAAAGGGCCAGGCTCTTGGCTGAGGCCAAGGAAGTGGAAGGCCTCCGCCAGCGCCTCTTTCGGGCCGAGGAGGCCGCACGGGCCCTGCCCCTTTGGGAACGGTACCGCAGGTGGGAAGGGGCTCTGCGGAAGACCGAGGAGGAGATGGCCGAGCTGCAAGGGCGCCTCCTTGACCTCGAGGCCGAGCTCCAAGCCCAGGCCTTTGACCCCGGGGCCCTGGAGGAGGCCCGGAGGAGGCTTGGCGAAGACCAGGAGCTTAAGGCCCTCGAGGCCCTCTGGAAGCGGGTGGCGCCGGCCTTTGCAGGCGCTCTACCCGAGCCCCCCGCGGCCCGCCTGGACCCCGGGGCCCTGGAGGGGATCCTGGAGGAGGAGGCCTCCCTGGAAAGGGCCCAGGAGGTCCTGAGGCGGCTTGTGGAGCGGGAGGAAGCCCTAAGGAAGGCCCAGGAGGCCCTGGGGGAGCTGGAGAGGAAGGGTAGGGCCCAGCGGGAGGGGGTGGAGGGGCTGAAGGCGCGCCTCCAGGGGGCCCGGGCCCACCGCTTGGCCCAGGTGGAGGCGGCGCTTTTCGCCCTGGAGGAGGAGGAAAAGGCCCTTCGGGAAGGCCTGGAGGCCCTGAGGGCGGAGGAGCGCCGCCTGGGGGTTCTTGCCTACCGCGACCTCCTCCGCCCCGGGGAGCCCTGCCCCCTCTGCGGCGGGGTGGTGCACCGCCTGCCGGAAAGTCCCCCCCTCCGGGACCTGGAACGGGAAAGGAAGGAGCTAGAGGAGCGCTTGGGAAGGCTGGAGCGGAAGCGGGGCGGCCTCCTCGCGGAAAAGGAGACCCTGGAGGGCCTTTTGGGGAAGGCCAGGCCCGAGCCCATCCCTGACGACCCAAAGGCTCTGGAAGGGGAGCTCAAGGAGGCGGAGGAGAAGCTGGCCCACCTTCGGGAGGCCTATAAGGAAGAGCGGGGCCGGGTCCAGGCCCTGGAGGAGGAGGTCCAGGGCCTCAAGGAGCGGGTGGCCCAGGGAAGCTTCACCAGCCTCCCCGAGGTGGAGGCGAGGCTTGCCGCCCTCAAGGGGGAGAAGGCGGCCCTGGCCACGGGGCTTCGCCGCCACCTCCTGGAGAGGACCGGGGGCCTCGAGGTGGAGGGGTACCTGAAGGGCCTAGAGGACAGGGTCAGGGAGCTGGAGGCCCAGCAAAAGAGGGAAAGCCTCCTCAGGGAGGAGATCGCTCGGCTGCAAAGCGGCCTTTTGGGGCTCAAGGCCCGCAAGGAGGAGCAAACCCGGGCCCTGGAGGAGGCCAGAGCCCTGCTGGAGGGGCTGCTCTCCGAGGAGGAGGCCCGGGCGCTCGCGCTTTCGCCGGAGGAAAGGAGGGCCCTGGAGGGGAGAATCCGCGCCCACGAGAGGGAGCTTGCCGAGGTGGAGGCCCGCCTGGAGGCCCTGGCCCACCTCCCCAACCTCTCCCTTTCGGAGGCCGAGGAGCGGCTTAGGGCGATCCAAAAGGGCTTGAAGGAGCTGGAGGGCCGTTTGGAGCACCTGGCCCGAGAGATGGGGGCCAAAGAGGACCGCCTGGGGAAGATGCGGGAGGGCCTCAAGCGGAAGCAGGCCCTGGAGGCCCGCCTGGCCGAGGTGGCACGGGAAATGGCCCTATGGGAGAAGCTCGCCTGGGACCTTCAGGAGAACAACTTCCCCGAGTACCTGCTGGACCTCAGGCAACGGGACCTTCTGGCCCGGGCGGACCACTTCCTCGCCCACCTCTCGGGGCAACGGTACCGCTTACGCGTCCAGGGAGGGGAGTACTGGGTGCTGGACCTCTGGACGGAGGCGGAGCGCCCCGTGCGCACCCTCTCCGGGGGGGAGAGCTTTCTCGCGAGCCTCTCTCTGGCCCTGGCCCTCTCCGAGGAGCTCTCCCGGGGGAGGCTTGGGGCGCTTTTCCTGGACGAGGGCTTCGGCACCCTGGACCCGGAGGCCCTGGAGCTGGTGGCGGGGGTCCTGGAGGCCCTTCCCACCCGGGGGCGGCTCGTGGGCATCGTAACCCACGTGGCCGCCCTCGCGGAGCGGCTTCCCGCAAGGCTCGTGGTGGAGAAGCGTCCCGCGGGAAGCCGGGTGTACTGGGCGTGATTCGGGCGCGGGGCGTGGAGGGGTTGGCCAAGGGGCGTTTTGCGGCTTTTCTTGACCAAGTGCAAGTTCTTCTCTAGAATGGGGCTCGGAGGGGAAAAGATGAAGCGGCTTATTTCCCTGGTGTTCCTGTTGACCCTGGCCCTGGCCCAGGGCCTCGAGGCCTTCTGGAAGGCGGTGGAGGTGCCCGGGGGCGTCTGCGCCGATGGCTCCCCCTACCGCTTCTACGTGAGCCCCGGTGACCCGAAGAGGGTGGTCCTGGACTTCCAGGGGGGCGGGGCCTGCTGGGACGCGGCCACCTGCGGCCCGGAGAGCCGGACCTACCGCAAGCGGGTGGACGTCCAGGAGCTCTACCTGGCCCAGGGCATCTATAACCGGATGAGCGTGGCCAACCCCTTCTTCGGCTGGACCCACGTCTTCGTGCCCTACTGCACGGGGGACCTCCATGTGGGCCGGGCCAGTGTGGACTATGGGGGCTTCCGGGTTTTCCACCAGGGCGCCCGGAACGCCCAGGCGGCCTTGGACTACCTCTACAAGAACTACCCGGCCCCCGAGCGGGTTTTCGTCACCGGCTGTAGCGCCGGGGCCTACGGGGCCCTTTTCTGGGCCGACCGGGTGCTCGCCACCTACCGAAACGCCCAGATCGCGGTGTGTGGGGATGCGGGGGTGGGGGTGACCACGGCCGACTTCCCCGGCTACGCCCGCTGGAACCCGAGGCTGCCCGAGCTTCCGGGGCTTTCCGATCGGCCGAGGGTGTCGGAGATCTACCTGGCCCTGGCCAAGGCCTACCCCAAGGCGGTCCTGGCCCAGTACACCACGGTCTTGGACGGGACCCAGATCTTCTTCTACGGCCTCATGAAGGGGGAGAGGAGCCCCTCGGAGGCCACGGCCCGGGAGTGGGCCGCCCTGGCCCAGGAGGCCGTCCTCACCCCGGCCCAGGCGCCGAACTACACCTTCTACCTGGCCCCGGGGAGCCAACACTGCATCCTCCCCCGCCCCGAGCTTTACACCTTGAAGGTGGGGGAGGTGAGCTTCCTGGACTGGCTCAAGGCTCTGGCCGAGGGGAAGGTGCCCCCCCGGGTGCGGCCCTGAGGCCGAAGGCGGCGAACCAGGTCCGGAGGTCGGGGTAAAGCTCCACGAGGAGGCGGTGGCCCTTCCTGCGGTCCAGGGGGGCGGCCTCGAGGAGCCTTCGCAGAAGGCGGTCGCCGTCTTGGGCCAGGAGTTCGGCCGCCTTCAGGGTGAAGTGGGCCTGGAACCAAAGGGCGCTCCCGAGGTTGCCCCGCCGCCTTTCGTAGGCCGAGAGGCTCCGCTTTCCCGGGTCCAGGCGGGAGAGGTAGCGGCTCCAGGTGAGGAGGAGGCCGGCCAAATCCGCCCTTTCCCTCTCCAGACCGAGGAGGAAGAGGTAGTTGGCCAGAAACTCGTCCAGCCACCGCGCTCCCGTGCGCAGGCGCCACGCCACCTGTAGGGCGTGGGCGTATTCGTGGCCCAGGTTGAGGTCCAAAAAGGCGGGGATCTCCCCCGGGGGAGGCCCCAGGGGGAGGAGGACTTCCCGCAGGCGGTGGAGGAGCCTCTCCGGGTAGGTAAGGGGGGCGTAGAGGGCGAGGCCTTCCGGCCCTGTGTGCTGGAAGGGCAGGCCGTAGGGGTAGGGGAGCCAGGCCCGCCAGTCCCTCTCGGAGAGGACGAAGAGGCGCACCACGGGCAGGGGAGCGTAGGGGGCGTAGGCAGGGGCGAGGGAGAGCAAATAGGCCTGGAGCGCCCTGGCCCGAAGCGCCCCCCCTTCGGAGAAAAGGGTGGGGATGTGGGGGTGGGGGAGGACTTGCATCAGATGACTTCCCGGAAGCCCACCCGCTCCGCCTGGGCCCTCAGCGCCTCCTTAAGGGCCCGGTGCTCCGGGAGGTCCAGGGTGGGGTCCTTCTCCACGATGGCCTTGGCCAGGGCCCGGGCCCGCTCAATGACCTCGGCGTCCTCGGACAGGTCGCCGAGCCGGAGCTCGGGGTAGCCCGACTGCCGGGTGCCCCTGAGCTCCCCGGGGCCCCTAAGCTTCAGGTCCATCTCGGCGATGTAGAAGCCATCGGTGGACTCCTCCAGCACCTTGAGCCGCTTCAGGGTCTTTTGGCTGGCCTCCCCCGCAAGGAAGATGGCGTAGCCCGGAAGCCCCCCCCGCCCTACCCGGCCCCGGAGCTGGTGGAGCTGGGCTAAGCCGAAGCGCTCGGCGTTTTCCACGATGATGAGCGTGGCCCGGGGGATGTCCACCCCTACCTCCACCACCGTGGTGGAGACGAGGAGGTCCAGGGCGCCTTGGCGGAAGGCCTCCATCACCTCCTCCTTTTCCCGGGGGGGCATCCTGCCGTGGAGGAGCCCTGTGCGGGCCTCGGGGAGGAGGCCCTTAAGCTCCTGGTAGAGGGCGGTGGCCGCTCGTAGGTCCAGCTCCTCCGATCCCTCAATGGCCGGGGCTACCACAAAGACCTGGTGCCCCTTCCTAACCTCCTCTCGGGCGAAGGCATAGGCCTGGAGGCGGAGGCGGTGGGGGAGGACCTTGGTCCTCACGGGGGTGCGGCCTGGGGGCATCTCGTCCAGGACGCTCACCTCGAGGTCTCCGTAAAGGGTTAAGGCCAGGGAGCGGGGGATGGGGGTGGCGGACATGACCAGGACGTCTGGGGGGGTCTGGGCCATCTTGAGGAGGGCGCGGCGCTGCAGGACCCCGAAGCGGTGCTCCTCGTCCACCACGGCGAGGCCCAGGTCTTGGAACCCCACCCCCTCCTGGATGAGGGCATGGGTGCCCACGGCCACCTGGGCCTCCCCCGAAAGGAGGCGGGCGAGGGCGGCCTCCTTTTCCCGGGGGCTCATGGAGCCCAGGAGGAGCTCCACCCTCACCCCCAGGGGGAAGAGGTAGCGGGTGAGGTTCTGGTAGTGCTGCCGGGCGAGGATCTCCGTGGGGGCCATGAGGGCGCCCTGGGCCCCGTTCTTGGCGGCGAGGTACAGGGCGAAGGCCGCCACCACCGTCTTCCCCGAGCCCACGTCCCCCTGGAGGAGGCGGGCCATCTGGCGGGGGCTTTGCATGTCCCGGGCGATCTCCCCCATGACCCGTTCCTGGGCCCTGGTGAGGGGGAAGGGAAGGGCCTTTTGGAAGGCCTCCACCCAGGCCGCCTCCACCCGGAAGCTCCGGCCCAGGACCAGCCCCCCTGCGTCCAGGAGGGCTTTGACCTCCAGGAGGAGGTACTCGTCAAACCTGAGGCGGAGAAGGGCTCGCTTCAGGGCTTCCTCGTCCTCTGGGAAGTGGATGCCCTTCAGGGCCTCGGCATAGGGGATGAGGCCCAGCCCCTCGCGGTAGGCCTCGAGGGGGTCCGGCAGGGGAAGGGCCCCTTCCAGGGCCCGATGGACGGTGCGGCGCAGGAAGGCCTGGCTTATGCCCTCCTTGGCGGGGTAGATGGGGACGATGCGCCCCGTGGAGAGGGACTCGGTGCCCTCGTCCTCAAAGTGCTCCACGAAAAGCTGGACCCCGCCCCGCCGCTGGACCCGGCCTGTGACGATGAGGGTGGCCCCCTCCTCCACCTGGGAGAGGACCCAGGGCTGGTTGAACCAGACCAGGGTGACCCGCCATCCCCAGGCGTCCTGGGCCTTGACCTGGACGAGCTGCATCCCCTTTTTGGGGGTCTTCACCAGCTCCTTGGAGAGGACCTTTACGGCCAGGGTAGCCTTCTGCCCGTCCTCCAGGTAGCGCACCCCGGGGAGGGCCCTCCGGTCCTCGTAGCGGCGGGGGTAGTGCTGGAGCACGTCCCCCACCGTATGAAGCCCGAGCTCCGCGAGCTTTTTGCGGCTCTGGGGGGGGACGAGGAGGTGGGCCGGGTCCGAGGGGGAAAGCCGGGTCGGGGTGGCTTGGGCGGGGACCGCTTGGCCCTCGAGGAGGCGGAGGGCTTCCTCCAGGATGCGCTTCCTTTCTTCCGGAGGCCGTTCCCCGTAGCCCCGGAAGAGTTCTAAAAGCTTGGGGAAGGGACGGGCGAGGTTTTGCACCAGCCCCTCGAGGCCCCCCACCACCACCCGGTCCCTGGCCCCGTCCTGGAGCTCCCGGAGGATGGGCCGCCGGAGCCTTTCCCGAAGTTCCCCTTCCCTCACGCCCCCCATGATACCCTTAGGCCTGTGAGCCGCGTGGAGCGACTGCCGAATGGCCTTTTGGTGGCCCTGGAGGAGCGGGACTTCCCCGGGGTCGCCTTTCAGCTCCTGGTCCCCGCCGGGGCGGTGAACGACCCCGAGGGGCTGGAGGGGGCGAGCGCCCTCTTGGAGGGCTGGATCTGGAAGGGGGCCGGGGACCTGGACGCGAGGGCCCTGGCCCAGGCCCTGGACGCCCTAGGGGTGCGGCGGACGAGCGGGGCGGGCCTGGAGCACACCGCCTTCGCCGCAAGCTTTCTCCCCGAGGTCTTAGAGGAGGTCTTCCGCCTCTACGCCCTCCTCCTCACGAGGCCCAGGCTCCCCGAGGAGGGGTTTGAGGCGGTGCGCTCCGTGGCCCTCCAGGCCCTCCTCTCCCAGGAGGACCAGCCCGCGAGGAAGCTCCTCGCCGAGCTCAGGAGGAGGGTGTTCCTTTCCCCCCACGGCCGCGACCCCTTGGGGCGGGAGGAGGACCTCAAGCGGGCCACCCCTAGGGCCCTCAGGGAGGACTATGCCAGGCGCTACACCCCCAAGGGGGCCATCCTGGCCGTGGCCGGGGGCGTCTCCTGGGAACGCCTCCTTCGGGCCTTGGAGCCCCTGGCCTTGTGGCAAGGGGAGGAGCTCCTCCGCCCCCTCCCCAGGCTCGCCTCCCCCCAGCGCTTCCTCCTGAGGCGCCCCACCGCCCAGGTGCAGATCGGGCTGGCCTACCCCGACGTGGGCCCCGAGGACCCTGGGTTCTACGCGGCGCGCCTCGCCCTCGAGGTCCTCTCGGGGGGGATGAGTAGCCGCCTCTTCACCGAGGTCCGGGAGAAGCGGGGCCTGGTCTATGCCGTGAGCGCCTTTCCCGCCGGGGTCAAGGGCCAGGGCCTCCTCATGGCCTACGCGGGCACCACCAAGGAGCGGGCCCGGGAGACCCTGAGGGTGATGCTCGCCGAGATGGAGAGGCTTTCCGAAGGCGTGACCGAGGAGGAGCTTTCCCGGGCCCGGGTGGGCCTGAGGACGGGCCTGGTCATGGGGGACGAGTCCGTGAGGAGCCGGGCGGCCTCCATGGCCCGGGACCTCTACATGCTGGGCCGGGTGCGTCCCCTCTCGGAGATAGAGGCGGCCATCCAGGGCACCTCCCTGGAGGCGGTGAACGCCTTCTTGAGGGCGCACCCCTACCGGGACCCTTGGCTTGGACTTTTGGGGGAGGTAGAGGATGTTTAGGGAAGCGGTCTTGAATAACGGCCTCCGGGTCATCGCCGAGGTCCTCCCCGAGGCCCGGAGCGTGGCCCTGGGCTACTTCGTGAGGACCGGGGCCCGGGACGAGGCGAAGGAGGAAAGCGGGGTGAGCCACTTCCTGGAGCACATGGTCTTCAAGGGGCCCGAGGGGATGGACGCCTTTTCCGTGAACCTGGCCTTTGACCGCCTGGGGGCCCAGTACAACGCCTTCACCTCCGAGGAGGCCACGGTCTACTACGGGGCGGTCCTCCCCGAGTTCGCCTTTCCCCTGCTTGAGCTCTTCTCCAAGCTCCTGCGCCCCGCCCTGCGGGAGGAGGACTTCGCCACGGAGAAGGGGGTGATCCTGGAGGAGATCGCCCGCTACCAGGACCGCCCGGGCTTTATGGCCTACGAGTGGGCGCGGAGCCGCTTCTTCCGAGGCCACCCCTTGGGCCAGAGCGTCCTGGGCACGGAGGAAAGCATCCGAGCCCTCACCCGGGAGCAGATGGCCGCCTACCACGCGCGGCGCTACCTTGCGGGGAACATGGTCCTGGCGGCCACGGGTCGGGTGGACTTTGACCGCCTCCTGGAGGAGGCGGAGCGCCTCACCGAGGGGCTGAGGGCGGGGGAGGCAGGGAGGGACTACCCTCCCCTGGACTCCGCCGTGGGCCTGGAGGAGCGCCCCTACGAGAAGGCCCGCGCCCTCTACCTGGTGGCCCTCTTCCCGGGGATCGCCTACCAGGAGGAGGCCCGCTTCGCCGGCCACGTCCTCGCCCACCTCCTGGGGGAGGAGGGGTCGGGCCGGCTCCACTTCGCCCTGGTGGACCAAGGCCTCGCCGAGACCGCTTCCTTCGGCCTCGAGGAGGCGGACCGGGCGGGCTTCTTCCACGCCTACGTCCAGGCCGACCCCGCCCACAAGGAGGCGGTGGCCTCGGTCCTGGAGGCGGAGCTGACCCGCCTGCGTCGGGAGGGGGTCCGGGAGGAGGAGGTGGCGAGGGCCAAGACCCCCCTCGCCACCGGCCTGGTCTTCGCCGGGGAAACCCCTATGCAGCGGCTTTTCCACCTGGGGATGGAGTACCTCTACACCGGGCGCTACCTCTCCCTGGAGGAGGTGAAGGCCCGGGTGCTCCGCGTCTCCGCGGAGGAGGTGAACGCCCTCCTGGAAAGGGGCTTCCTGGAGCGGGGCCTCTACTACCTGGTCTTGCCCCATGGAGCCTAGGGCGCTCGCCGCGGCCCTGGTCACCATCCTCTTTTGGGCCAGCGCCTTTGCCGCCATCCGGGCCGGGCTAAAGGGGCTTTCCCCGGGGCATCTCGTCCTCCTCCGCTTCCTGGTGGCCGGGGGGGTCCTCCTCCTTTACGCCCGCTTCCGGGGGGTCCGCCCCCCAAGGCGGGAGGACCTGCCGCGGCTTTTCCTCCTCGGCGTTTTGGGCATCACCGTATACCACACGGCCCTGGTCTACGGGGAGCTTTCCGTGAGCGCGGGGGCGGCGAGCCTCCTCATCGCCACGGGGCCGGTTTTCACCGCCCTCCTTTCCAGCCTCTTCCTCAAGGAGCGCCTCAGGCCCCTGGGGGCCCTGGGCTTTGCCCTCGCCCTGGTGGGCTCCTTGCTCATCGCCTTTGGGGAGGGCGGGGGGTTTTCCCTGAGCCCTGGGGCCCTCCTCATCCTCCTCTCGGCCCTCTCCACCTCCTTTTACTTCGTCCTGCAAAAGCCCCTCTTTGCCCGCTACGGAAGCGAGGAGATGACCGTTTACACGCTTCTTTTCGGCACCCTGCCCCTTCTCGTCTTCCTCCCCGGGCTTCCCCAAGCCCTCCTGGAAGCCCCGAGGCCCGCCCTCCTGGCCGCCCTCTACCTCGGGGTCTTCCCCGGGGCCCTGGCCTACCTCACCTGGACCTACGCCCTCGCCCGCACCAAGGCCTCGAGGCTCTCCTCCTTCCTCTACCTCTCGCCCCTCCTGGCCCTCCTCATCGCCTACCTTTGGCTGGGGGAGGTGCCCTCCCTCCTCTCCCTCCTGGGCGGGGGCCTCGCCCTCCTCGGGGTGCTCCTCGTGAACCTCCGGGGCGTAGAATAGGCCGCGAGGTGGCCTATGGAGGTCAAGACCATCGGCGTGGTGGGCGCAGGACAGATGGGAAGCGGCATCGCCCAGGTGGCGGCCCAGGCGGGCTACGATGTGGTCCTGGTGGACGTCTCTCAGGAGGCCCTGGCGCGGGGCCTCGCCGCCATAAGGCGCTCCCTGGGAAAGTTCCTGGAGAAGGGACGGATCACCCGGGAGGCCCACGACGAGGCCCTGGGGCGCCTCCGCACCGGCCTCCTTCTGGAGGACCTGGCGGAGGCCGACCTCATCGTGGAGGCCGTGGTGGAGGACGAGGAGGTGAAGAAGGGCCTCTGGGAGAGGGTGGGGGCCTTGGCCAAGCCCGAGGCCGTCCTGGCCTCTAACACCAGCTCCATCCCCATCACCGCCCTGGCCCGCTACTCCGGGCGGCCCGAGCGCTTCATCGGCATGCACTTCTTCAACCCCGTGCCTCTCATGCCCCTGGTGGAGGTGATCCGGGGGGAGCTCACCTCCGGGGCCACCCGGGACACCGTGGTGGAGGTGGCCAAGCGCATGGGCAAGATCCCCCTGGAGGTCCAGGACTACCCCGGCTTCGTGTCCAACCGCCTCCTCATGCCCATGATCAACGAGGCCATAGAGGCCCTGCGGGAAGGGGTGGCCAGCAAGGAGGCCATAGACGGCGTCATGCGCCTGGGGATGAACCACCCCATGGGGCCCCTGGAGCTCGCCGACTTCATCGGCCTGGACACCTGCCTCGCCATCATGGAGGTCCTCCACCGGGGCTTCGGGGACGACAAGTACCGCCCCTCCCCCCTCCTGCGCCGCATGGTGCAGGCGGGGCTCTTGGGCCGCAAGACGGGCCGGGGCTTCTACGCCTACGACGAGCAGGGGAACAAGCTGGGCTAGGCCTGCGGAAGCCCTTCCACGCCCGGGGGTATACTCTAGGGCATGGAGCTTCCCCGCGCCTTCGGCCTCCTCCTCCACCCCACGAGCCTCCCCGGTCCCTACGGCGTGGGCGTCCTGGGCCGGGAGGCTTGGGACTTCCTGCGCTTCCTCAAGGAGGCGGGCGGGCGGTACTGGCAGGTCCTCCCCCTGGGCCCCACGGGCTATGGCGACTCCCCCTACCAGTCCTTCAGCGCCTTCGCGGGAAACCCCTACCTCGTGGACCTGAGGCCCCTCGAGGAGGCGGGCTACGTGCGCCTGACCGACCCCGGCTTTCCCGGGGCCCGGGTGGACTATGGCCTGCTCTACGCCTGGAAGTGGCCTGCCCTGCGGGAGGCCTTCCAGGGGTTTCTGGAGAGGGCTTCCCGGGAAGAGAAGGAGGACTTCGCCTCCTTCCGGGAGAAGGAGGCCTGGTGGCTTGAGGACTACGCCCTCTTCATGGCCTTGAAGGCGCACCACGGGGGGCTTCCCTGGAACCGGTGGCCTTTGCCCCTGCGCCTCCGGGAGGAGAAGGCGTTAAAGGAGGCGGTGCAGGCCCTGGCGGAGGAGATGGCCTTCCACGCCTTCACCCAATGGCTCTTTTTCCGCCAGTGGGCGGCCCTGAAGGAGGCGGCGGAGGCCCTGGGGGTTCAGATCATCGGGGACATGCCCATCTTCGTGGCCGAGGACTCGGCGGAGGTCTGGGCCCACCCGGAGTGGTTCCACCTGGACGGGGAGGGGCGGCCCACCGTGGTGGCGGGCGTCCCTCCCGACTACTTCTCCGAGACGGGCCAGCGCTGGGGCAACCCCCTTTACCGCTGGGACGTCCTGGAGAGGGAGGGCTTTGCCTTCTGGGTGGACCGCCTGCGGAAGGCCCTGGAGCTCTTCCACCTGGTGCGCGTGGACCACTTCCGGGGCTTTGAGGCCTACTGGGAGATCCCCGCTTCCTGCCCCACGGCGGTGGAAGGCCGCTGGGTCAAGGCCCCGGGGGAGCGGCTTTTCCACAGGATCCAGGAGGTCTTTGGCCGGGTGCCCATCCTGGCCGAGGACCTGGGGGTCATCACCCCCGAGGTGGAGGCCCTGCGGGACCGCTTCGGGCTTCCCGGGATGAAGGTGCTCCAGTTTGCCTTTGACGACGGCCTGGAAAACCCCTTTCTCCCCCACAACTACCCCCCCCACGGCCAGGTGGTGGTCTACACCGGCACCCACGACAACGACACCACCCTGGGCTGGTACCGCACGGCTACACCCCACGAGAAGGCCTTTCTGGAGCGCTATCTTGCGGACTGGGGGCTTTCCTTCCGGAAAGAGGAAGAGGTGCCCTGGGCCCTGATGGGCCTGGGGATGAAGTCTGTGGCCCGGCTTGCCGTGTACCCGGTGCAGGACGTCTTAGCCCTGGGCAGCGAGGCCCGGATGAACTATCCGGGAAGGCCCTACGGCAACTGGGCTTGGCGGCTTCTTCCGGGAGAGCTCACCCCAAAGCACGGGGAGAGGCTCAGGGCCATGGCCGAGGAGACGGGCCGGGTGTGATAGCAACCCATGCGGGCGCAAGCCCGCATGGGGGGCCTGGAAAGCCGGTTTAACCTAGGGCCTTCTTCACCAGCTCCACGATCTCGTCAATGGTGTCGGCCACGGGGATGCCCGCCTCGGCGAAGGCCTTAAGCTTGGACTCCGGGGTGCCCACGTTGCCCATGATGATGGCCCCGGCGTGGCCCATGCGCTTCCCTTTGGGGGCGGAGCGCCCCCCGATGAAGCCCACCACGGGCTTCTTCATGTGCGCCTTCACCCATTCCGCGGCCTCCTCCTCGTCCGAGCCCCCGATCTCCCCGATCAGGACCACGGCCTCGGTCTCGGGGTCCTCGTTGAAGAGGGGAAGGAGGTCCTTGAAGGTGGTGCCGATCACGGGGTCGCCCCCGATGCCCACGGTGGTGGTGGTGCCAAGCCCCGCCTGGGACAGGGCGGCCGCCGCCTCGTAGGTGAGGGTACCGGAGCGGCTGATGAGGCCCACCTTCCCCCGCTTGAAGACGTGGCCGGGCATGATGCCGATTTTGGTCTCCTCGGCGCTGATGATCCCGGGGCAGTTGCCGCCGATGAGGCGGACCCCTAAGGCCCGGATCTCCTCCACCGCCCGCACCATGTCCAGGGTGGGGATGCCCTCGGTGATCAGGACGACGAGGGGAATGCCAGCGTGGGCCGCCTCTAGCGCGGCGTCCGCCGCCATGGGGGCGGGAACGAAGATGATGGAGGCGTCCACCTTGTGGCGGGCCACCGCCTCCTTTACCGTGTCGTAGACGGGGACCCCTAAGACCTCGGCGCCCCCCTTGCCCGGGGTGACCCCCGCGACGATCTGGGTGCCGTAGGAAAGCATCTGCTGGGTGTGAAACTGCCCCTCCCGACCGGTGATGCCCTGGACCAGGACGCGGGTTTCGCGGTTCACCAGGATCACGCCGCACCTCCCACCATGGCCACGATGGCCCTGGCCGCCTCGAGGGACGTGGGGTACATGTAGATGGGCTTCCCCTCCAAAAGCCGCTTGGCCTCCTCCTCGGCGGTGCCCGCCACCCGCATGACCACGGGCTTGGTGAGGAGCCCTTCCTCCAGGGCCCGGATCACCCCCTTGGCCACCTCGTCGGCCCGGGTGATGCCGCCGAAGATGTTGATGAAGACCCCTTTGACCTCGGGGTCCTTAAGGACCACCTTCAGCGCGTTGTAGACCACCTCGGCCTTGGCCCCGCCGCCGATGTCCAGGAAGTTGGCGGGCTTGCCCCCTACCCGGTTCACCAGGTCCAGGGTGTACATGACCAGCCCCGCCCCGTTGCCGATGATCCCGATGTTGCCGGAAAGCTTCACGTAGGCGAAGCCGTAGTTGCTGGCCTCCACCTCCAAGGGGTGCTCGGCCTCCACCTCCCGGAGCTCCGCCAACTCGGGGTGGCGGAAGAGGGCGTTGTCGTCCAGGACGATCTTCGCGTCGGCCGCCACGATCCCGCCCTCCGTGGTCACCACCAGGGGGTTGATCTCGGCGATGGAGGCGTCCACCCCCTCGTAGGCCCGGAAGAGGCCCACGAGGACCTGGGCGAGCCGGTTCAGGTTGCCCTCGAGGCCTGCTTGCCGCACCATCTCCCGGGCCTCAAAGGCCCTCAGGCCCTTGTGGGGGTCAATCCAGAACTTGTGGATGGCCTCAGGGTTCTGGGCGGCCACCTCCTCAATGTCCACGCCCCCTTCCTTGGAGAGCATGAGGACCACCCGCTTCTTGGCGCGGTCCAGGATGAGGCCGGCGTAGTACTCCTTGGCGATGTCCACCGCCTCGGCCACCAGGACCTTCTTCACGGTGAGGCCCTTGAGGTTCATGCCCAGGATGGCCTTCGCCTTCTCGTAGGCCTCCTCCGGGGTGTCGGCGAGCTTCACCCCCCCGGCCTTGCCTCTCCCCCCCACGTGCACCTGGGCCTTGATGACCACCCGCTTGCCGAACTCCTCGGCGATCCGCTTGGCCTCCTCAGGGGTGTAGGCCACCCTGCCGGGCGGCACCGGCACCCCGTAGCGGGCCAGGATCTCCTTGGCTTGGTACTCGTGCAGGTTCAAGCTCCACCTCCTCGGCCGGCCAAGGCCAGGGGCATTATACCCTCCGGGGCCTCGGGCAGGGGAATCCCCGGCGGGCGCCTAGGTTTCGCCAGCGGGACGGGCGAAGAAGAGGCGGCCCACCTGGGTCTGGATGGCCTGGGTGATGACCACCTCCACCTCCTGGCCCCGGTAGCGGATCCCCCCGTCCACCACCACCATGGAGCCGTCCTCCAGGTAGCCCACCCCCTGGTGGGGCTCCTTGCCCTCCTTGAAGATGAGGAGCTTCAAGGTGTCCCCCACCTGGAGCTGGGGCCTCAGGGCCTGGGCCAGGGCCTGGACCGAGAGGGCCTTCACCCCGTAGATGCGGGCCATCTGCAGGAGGGCCAGGTCGTTGGTGACGAGGGCCGCCCCCAGGTCCCGGGCCAGGAAGAGAAGCCTTTCGTCCACGCTGTCCCCCTTGGGGGCCTCTTCCAGAACCTCCAGGGGGAGGTACTCCTTGAGCCTTTCCAGGGCCTCGAGGCCCCGCCTCCCCTTGGCCCGCCTAAGGGGGTCTGGGCTGTCGGCGAAGTGCTGGAGCTCTTTGAGGACGAAGTGGGGCACGAAGAGGGGGCCTTCCAGGAAGCCTGTGGCCGCCACCTCCGCCAGCCTCCCGTCCACCAGGACGCTGGTGTCCAGCACCTTTCCCCCCTCCTTGGCCGCCCTCCGGGCCGGGCGCAGGTAGTCCTTGTAGCCCAGGGCCAGGTAGGAGAAGAGCCCCACCAGAAAGAAGGCCAGGAGGAGGCTGTGGTAGGGGGAGAAGCCCGGCACCTGGGAGAGGAGGGTGGTGAGCAAGACGGTGAGGAGAAGGCCCAGGGTGGCCCCCAGGGTGAGGGACACGGCCACCTCGGGGGGGAGCTCCCGCAGGCGGCGGAGGCGCTTTTCCAGCAAGGTTTCCACCCTGGGCGCCAGGAGGACCCCGGTGAGGAAGCCCGCCACCCCTAGGTAGAAGCGGTTCAGGGAGAGGAGGCTCGCGGACTGGGGGAGGAGCCCGCTTCGCTCCAGGGTCACCGCCAGCTGGTACCCCAGGAGGGCGAAGAGGAGGTAGAGGAAGAGGCGCGGGCTCATCCCAGGTGCCGCTCCACCGCTTCTTTCAGGCTCCGGGTGTTCCCGGGGTGCAGGAAGCTACAGAACCCCGCCCGCTCCCCCTCCTTGAGCCGCCGCTCCAGTCCCGTCACGCTCCGGACCTCCCCCAGAAGGCCCACCTCCCCCACTACCGCAAGCCCCTCGGGCAAGGGACGCCCCACCACCGCAGAGTACACCGCCAAGGCCACGGCCAGGTCCAGCCCGGGGTCCAGGACCCTAAGCCCCCCCGCCAGGTTCACGTAGACGTCCAGGCTGGCGAGGGGAAGGCCAAGCCGCCTTTCCAGCACCGCCAGGACCATGTCCACCCGCCTCCCGTCCAGTCCCTGGACCACCCGCCTGGGGGCGGGGAAGGGGGTCCGGGCGGCCAGGGCCTGGACCTCCAGGGCCAGGGCCCTCTCCCCGGCCAGGGCCAGGGCCACGGCGCTCCCCGGCACCCCCTGGGGCCTTTCCTGGAGGAAGGCCTCCGAGGGGTTTCCCACCTCCAGAAGGCCCTCCTCCTCCATGCGGAAGACCCCGAGCTCCCCCACCGGGCCGAAGCGGTTCTTGGCGCTCCTCAGGACCCGGTAGACTCCGGCGGTCTCCAGGTAAAGGGTGGCGTCCACCGCGTGCTCCACGCTTTTGGGCCCGGCCACCACCCCCTCCTTGGTCACATGGCCCACCAGCACCACCGCCGCCCCGCTTTCCTTGGCGAAGCGGACCAGGGCGGCCGTGGCCTCCCTGACCGCCACCAGGCTTCCCGGGGCGCCGCCGGCCTCGAGGGTCTGGACGGAGTCCACGAAGAGGGCCTCGGGGGGGTCCTGCTCCAGGAGGGCGAGGAGGGCCTCCAGGCGGGTCTCCCGCACGAGGAGAAGCTCCGCTACCCTAAGCCGCCTCGCCCGCAGCTTGATCTGGGCCGGGGACTCCTCCCCGGCCACGTAGTAGACCCGCTGGGGCATGCGCCGGGCCATCTCCAGGAGGAGGGTGCTCTTGCCCACCCCAGGCTCCCCGCCCAGGAGGACCACCTCCCCGGGGACAAACCCTCCCCCCAGGACCCGGTCCACCTCGGCCAAGCCCGAGGAGAAGCGGCGCTCCTCCCCCTCGTCCACCTGGGAGAGGCGGAGGAGGCCCGCGGCCGCCCAAGGGCGCTCCTTTCCCTCCTTCCGCGGGGGCTCGGGGGCGGCCTGCCGGAAGCTCCCCCAGGCCCCGCACCCCGGGCAGCGCCCCAGGGGTTTAGGGGTCCGGTAGCCGCACTCCACGCATACGTGGTCGGTCTTGGCCATGATCGGAGGGCAAGCGGGCGCCGCTTCCCCCGGGGGTCAGACCAGAAACTCCTCCACCTCGTGGAAGGCCAAGCGCCCCTCCTCCACGCTCACGTAGAGGTGGCCGGCGGGCTTCTTCAGGAGGGCCAGGGACAGGGGGTCCTCAATGCGCTCGCGGATGACCCCGCGGACAGCCCGGGCGCTTCCCGTCTTGGGGGCCTGCTCCACCACAAAGTGGGCGACCTCAGGGGCGAAGGCCACCTCAATGTCCCGAGCCTTCAGCTCTTTCCGGATTTCTTCCAGCATAAGCCGGGCCACCTGGACCAGCTCCTCCTCCGTGAGGGGGCGGAAGCGGATCACCTCGTCCAGGCGGTCCAGGAACTCCGGGGTGAAGAGGGTCTTCAGGGGGGATTCTGTGTCTACTTCCCTCGAGGTAAAGCCGATGGCCGGGCCCACGTTGTAGCCGGTGTTGGAGGTCATGATGAGGATGACCCGCCGGAAGTCCACGGTGCGCCCCATGCCGTCGGTGAGGCGCCCCTCGTCCAGGACCTGGAGGAAGGTGTTGTAGATGTCGGGGTGGGCCTTCTCAATCTCGTCCAGGAGGACCACGCTGAAGGGCTGGCGGCGCACGGCCTCGGTGAGGCGGCCTCCCTGCTCGTACCCCACGTAGCCCGGCGGGGCGCCGATGAGCTTGGAGATGGAGTGGGGCTCCTGGAACTCGGACATGTCAAAGCGGATAAGGGCCCGCTCCGAGCCGAAGAGGACCTCGGCCAGGGCCTTGGCGAGCTGGGTCTTGCCCACCCCGCTTTGGCCCACGAAGAGGAAGCTCGCGGCCACCCGGGTCCGGCCCCCAAGGCCCACCCGGGCCCGCCGTAGGGCGCTGGCCAGGGCGCGGATCGCCTCCTCCTGGCCCACCACCCGCTTCCTCAGCTCCTCCTCCAGGTGCATGAGCTTCTCGTCGTCCTTGTCGTCGGTGTAGATGCCTCCCCAAGAGTCCACCACGGCCTCGATGTCCTCCCGGGTGACCACCGGGGTGCCGTCCTCCTCCTCGGCCACGGGGAGGCCCAAGGAGGCGTTGAGGCGGACCCTCGAGGCCGCCTCGTCAATGAGGTCAATGGCCTTGTCGGGGAAGTTGCGCCCGGGGAGGGAGCGGATGCCGATCTTGACGGAAAGCTCCAGGATCTCGTCGGGAATGATAACCCCGTGGTGGGCCTCGTACCGGGGGCGGAGGCCTTTTAGGATCTCCAGCGTCTCCTCAGGGGAGGGCTCGAGGACGATCACCGGCTGGAAGCGCCGCTCTAGGGCGGCGTCCTTTTCTATGTAGCGGTGGTACTCCCCGGTGGTGGTGGCCCCGATCACCTGGATCTCCCCCCGGGCCAGGGCGGGTTTGAGGATGTTGGCGGCGTCCAGGGTGCCCTCGGCCCCCCCGGCCCCGATCAGGGTGTGGAGCTCGTCAATGAAGGCGATGACCTTGGCGTTTTTGAGCTCCTCAATGATCTGGCGCAGGCGCTCCTCAAACTCGCCCCGGTACTTGGTCCCCGCCACCACCCCGGCGAGGTCAATGGCCACCACCCGGGCCCCGCGCAGAATGGGGGGCACCCGCCCCTCCACGATGGCCTGGGCCAGGCCCTCCACGATGGCCGTCTTGCCCACCCCAGGGTCCCCGATGAGCACGGGGTTGTTCTTGGTGCGGCGGGCCAGGATCTGGATCACCCGGTTGATCTCCTCCTGGCGCCCGATCACCGGGTCCAGCTTCCCTTCCCGGGCCTCTTTGGTGAGGTCGCGGCCGTACTCGTCCAGGAAGGGGGTGTTCACGGGCTTCTCCCGCTCGCGGCTGTCGGCCATGGCCAGGATGCGCCAGCGGATGGCGTCCACGTCCTTGGCGAAGTGGGAGAGGATGCGGTAGGCGATCCCGTCCCCCTCGCGGAGGATGCCGAGGAGGATGTGCTCGGTGCCGATCACCTGGGCGCCCATGTTGCGGGCTTCGGCGCTGGCCAGCTCCATGACCCGCCTCGCCCTGGGTGTGATGGCGGGGGGCTCCCCGGTGCGGCTCCCCTCGCCCCGGCCCACCAGCTCCTCCACCATGCGGCGCATGGCCTCGAGGCTCGCCCCGTACTCCTGGAGGATGCGGGCCGCCGTGCCCCCCTCGCGCATCAGGCCCAGGAGGAGGTGCTCTGGGCCGATCATGGAGTGGCCTAAGCGGCTCCCCTCCTCCCTCGCGTAGTGGAAGACCAGCCTGGCGCGGTCGTCGTACCTGTTCATGCTCCCCTCTACCCACATTCTAGCCTAAGGCCCTCCGCCTTGGGGATTTGCGCACGGGCTCACCTTGGGCCGGAGGCCCGCCTCTCCTGTAAGATGCCCTCTAACCGGGGGCTTTGGCCCCCTTCGGGAGGAGAGATGCCGGCGAGTACCCTGGACGAATTGGTGGCGCTTTGCAAGCGGCGCGGGTTCCTCTTCCAGAGCGCGGAGATCTACGGGGGCCTTCAGGGGGTCTATGATTACGGCCCCCTGGGGGTGGAGCTCAAGAACAACCTCAAGCAGGCCTGGTGGCGCCGGAACGTCTACGAGCGGGACGACATGGAGGGGCTGGACGCAAGCCTCCTCACCCACCGGCTCGTCCTCCACTACTCCGGGCACGAGGCCACCTTCGCCGACCCCATGGTGGACAACCGGATCACCAAGAAGCGCTACCGCCTGGACCACCTCCTGAAGGAGCAGCCGGAGGAGGTGCTTGGGCGGCTCTACCGGGCCATGGAGGTGGAGGAGGGGCTCCACGCCTTGGTCCAGGCCATGATGCGGGCTCCGGAAAGGGCCGGTGGGGCGATGACCGCAGCCGGGGTCATAGACCCCGCCACCGGGGAGCCCGGGGACTGGACGCCCCCCCGCTACTTCAACCTCATGTTCAAGACCTACGTGGGGCCGGTGGAGGAGGAGGCCGCTTTGGCCTACCTCCGCCCCGAGACGGCCCAGGGGATCTTCATCAACTTCAAGAACGTCCTGGACGCCACCAGCCGCAAGCTTCCCTTCGGCATCGCCCAGATCGGCAAGGCCTTTCGCAACGAGGTGACCCCGAGGAACTTCATCTTCCGGGTGCGGGAGTTTGAGCAGATGGAGATTGAGTACTTCGTCCGCCCCGGGGAGGACGAGCGCTGGCACCGCTACTGGGTGGAGGAGCGCCTCAAGTGGTGGCAGGAGATGGGCCTGAGCCGCGAGAACCTCGTTCCCTACGAGCAGCCTGCCGAGGAACTCGCCCACTACGCCAAGGCCACCGTGGACCTCCTCTACCGCTTTCCCCACGGCCTCGAGGAGCTGGAGGGCATCGCCAACCGCACCGACTTTGACCTGGGGAGCCACACCAAGGACCAGGAGGAGCTTGCCATCACCGCGCGGGTCATGCGGAACGAGCACTCCACGGCCCGCCTCGCCTACCGCGACCCCGAGACGGGAAAGTGGTTCGTACCCTACGTGATTGAGCCCTCGGCCGGGGTGGACCGGGGGGTTTTGGCCCTCCTCTCCGAGGCCTTCACCCGGGAGGAGCTTCCCAGTGGGGAAGAGCGCATCGTCCTCAAGCTCAAGCCCCAGCTCGCCCCCATCAAGGTGGCGGTGATCCCCCTGGTGAAGAACCGCCCCGAGATCACCGAGTACGCCAGAAGGCTCAAGGCCAGGCTGCAGGCCCTGGGCCTCGGGCGGGTGCTCTACGAGGACACGGGCAACATCGGCAAGGCCTACCGCCGCCACGACGAGGTAGGCACGCCCTTCGCCGTCACCGTGGACTACGACACCCTCGGCCAGGGCAAGGACGGTACCAGCAAGCTCAAGGACACGGTCACGGTGCGGGACCGGGACACCATGGAGCAGATAAGGCTCCACGTGGACGAGCTGGAGGGCTTCCTTCGGGAGAAGCTTAGGTGGTAGGCTGGAGGAGCGAGCCGTTTTTGAGGGACCCGAAGTGGCGCAAAACCGGAAGCGCGGGAAAGAGGTTCGGACTCAGCCGGAGGCGCGCATAGAGGAGCACGGGCGGGAGATCCGGGCATGGGAAAGGAGAAGGGAACGCATCCTACGCCGCCTAGGCAGGGGGTCCTAGGCATCCCCGAGCCGATCTGGCGGGAGCTTTGGGAAGTGGAGGAGATGCGGGTGGCTCCTTCCCGCGAGCTGGAGCGGGAATTCTTCGGCGCCCTGACCCACCAGGTGGGTCAGGGCGCCCTGTGGGAGGAGGCCGCATGAGGGTGGCGGTGGTGGGGGCCACGGGGGCCGTGGGGCGGGAGATCCTCAAGGTCCTCGAGGCCCGGAACTTTCCCCTAAGCGAGCTCCGCCTCTACGCCTCTTTCCGCTCCGCCGGGGCGCGCCTTCCCTTCCGCGGGGAGGAGGTGCCGGTGGAGCCCCTGCCCGAGGGGCCTTTGCCGGTGGACCTCGTGCTGGCCAGCGCTGGGGGGGCGGTCTCCAAGGCCTGGGCCCCGGTGTGGGCGGAGGGCGGGGCTTTGGTCGTGGACAACTCCAGCGCCTGGCGCTACGAGCCCTGGGTGCCCCTGGTGGTCCCCGAGGTGAACCGGGAGAGGATCTTTGAGCACCGCGGCCTCATCGCCAACCCCAACTGCACCACCGCCATCCTGGCCATGGCCCTCTGGCCCCTGCACCGGGCCTTTAGGGCCAGGCGGGTCATCGTGGCCACCTACCAGGCGGCCTCGGGGGCCGGGGCGAAGGCCATGGAGGAGCTCCTCCGGGAGACCCACCGCTTCCTCCACGGGGAAACCCCCAAGGCGGAGGCCTTCGCCCACCCCCTCCCCTTCAACGTCATCCCCCACATAGACGCCTTCCAGGAGAACGGGTACACCCGGGAGGAGATGAAGGTGGTCTGGGAAACCCACAAGATCTTCGGGGATGACTCCCTAAAGGTCAGTGCCACGGCGGTGCGGGTCCCCACCTTAAGGGCCCACGCCGAGGCGGTAAGCGTGGAGTTTGAGCGCCCCGTGACCCCAGAGGAGGCCCGGGAGGTCCTAAGGGAAGCCCCGGGGGTGGAGGTGGTGGACGAGCCTGAGGCCAAGCGCTACCCCATGCCCCTCACCGCGAGCGGCAAGTGGGACGTGGAGGTGGGGCGGATCCGGAAGAGCCTCGCCTTTGAGAACGGCCTGGACTTCTTCGTGGTGGGGGACCAGCTCCTGAAGGGGGCCGCCTTAAACGCCGTGCAAATCGCCGAGGAGTGGCTCAAGGGCGCCTGAGCCAAAGCCAGTACTCCAGGTTCCCCTCCTTGCCCGGGAGGGGGCTTTCCCTTTCCCCCAGGACCTGGAAGCCAAGCTCTAGGGCCTTCTCCCGCACCCGCTTCAGGGCCTCCTCCCGCTTTGCCTCCTCCCGCACCACCCCCTTGTGGGCTTTCGGCCCGAGCTCAAACTGGGGCTTGACCAGGACCAAGGCCTCTCCCCCTGGTCTTACGAGGGCGTGCACGTTGGGGAGGAGAAGGGTAGAAGAGATGAAGGAAACGTCCATGACCGCGAGGTCCACGAGTTCGGGCAGGCGCACGGTGCGGGCGTCCTGCTCCTCGAGGCGCACCACCCTAGGGTCCTGGCGCAAGGAGGGGTGGAGCTGGCCCTTGCCCACGTCCACCGCATACACGCGCTTCGCCCCCTTTTCCAGAAGCACCTGGGTGAAGCCCCCCGTGCTGGCCCCCAAGTCTGCGGCTACCTTTCCTGCCACCGCCACGGGGAAGCCCTCCAGGGCCCCGAGGAGCTTGTACGCCCCCCGGCCCACGTAGCGCTCCGCCGCGAGAAGGGCCACCTCCGCCCCCTCGGGCACGGGGTGGGCGGGCTTGGTGACCACCTTCCCCTCCACCCGCACCCTCCCCTCGGCGATGAGGCGCTTGGCCTTCTCCCGGCTCTCCGCAAGGCCCTTCTCCACCAGGTACCGGTCCAGGCGCACGAGGGTATTATGGACCGGTGGAGCCGGAGCTTTCCGGTACCTGGTACGTTCTGGAGGGGGAACCCGGGGAGCACCTGGTGGTGGAGGCCCCGGGGCGGCGGCTTTCCGGCATCTGGACCAAGAGGTCCCTGGCCGAGGCCTTCCTCGCCCACCACGAGGGGCTTGGTATGCGGGTGAGTTCCCTGGAGAGCCGGGCTCTGAAGGAGGCGTTCCTCAGGGCCCTGGGGATGCTTCAGGTGGAGGCCGTCCTGGTAGACTACCGCCCTGGGGTCCACCGGGCGCGGGTGGTGCGGGTGGAGGAGCTCTTGAAGGAGGTGCGGGATGCGTAAGTGGGCATGGCTTTTGGTGTTGGCCTCAGGGCTCGCCCTGGGGCAGAAGGCCGAGGTGAGCCTGGGGAGTCCCTTCGGGCTTCAGGGAGGTCTGCGCTTCGCCCTTGTGCCCTTCCTGGCCGAGGGGCGGGTGTACGTTGGGGCAGGCCTCGAGGCCCTGGGAGGGGGGGTGGACCTCCTCTTCAAGGTCCCCCTCACGGACCTCTACCTGGGCCTGGGGGCCTTCTACGGTAGCGGGCCGACCCTTTCCCTTCCCCGGGACGGGGCGGGCCAGGGGGGCGTGCGGGGGGTCTTGGGCACCTGGCTCAACCTGCCCCTACCCCTCGTGGGGGTCTACTTGGAGCTCCACCCCGTCTACTACCTGGCCCCCGCCCGAACCTTTGGCGTGGGCGGAGCCTTGGGCCTGAGCGTAGGGCTTTAGGCCCGGTACCCCTCCTTGAGGGGCACGATGCGGTTCATGACCAAGGCGCTGGGCCTAGAGTCCACGGGGTCCCGCCAGAAGTAGCCGAGGCGCTCCAGCTGGTAACGGGTGTCCTCGGGGTCTTGGGCCACGCTCGGCTCAAGGAAGCCCCGCTTCACCACCAGGGCCTCGGGGTTCAGGTTCTTGAGGAACTCCCCGCCCTCTTCGGGATCCTCGGTGAGGAAGAGGCGGCCGTAGAGCCGGAACTCCACGGGGAGGGCGTGCCGTGCGGAGACCCAGTGGATCACCCCCTTGGGCTTCATCCCGTCCTCGGGGTTTGCCCCCAAGGTGCCCGGGACCACCCGGGCCTTGAGGAGCTTGACCTCTCCTCCCTCCTCCACCACGTCCTCCAGCTCAATGACGTAGGCGTGCCGGAGGCGCACCCGCTGGCCCGGGGCAAAGCGCTTCCAGCCCTTGGGGGGATTGAGGCTGAAGTCGGTGCGCTCTATGTAGATCTCCCCGGAAAAGGGGAGGGGGCGGCTCCCCGCCTTGGGGATGTCCCGGGGCCAGTAGGGGGCCTCTATCCACTCCTCTCCCTCGTAGTTGGTGAGGCGCACCTTCAGGGGGTCCACCACGCCTAAGACCCTGGGGGCGATGGGGTTCAGGTCGTCCCGGATGACCTCCTCGAGGAGGTCCATGGGAATCCGGGCCTCGTTGCGGGAGATCCCGGTCTTGCGCACGAACTCCACGATGGCCTGGGGCCTCACCCCCCTCCGCCTCAGGGCGCGCAGGGTGGGGAGCCTGGGGTCGTCCCAGCCCGAGACCAAGCCCCCTTCCACCAGCTGGATGAGCTTCCTTTTGGAAAGCACGGTGTGGGTAAGGTCCAACCGGGCGAACTCGTACTGGTGGGGCCTTGGGGCCTCGGGGAAACCGCACTTGCCCCTGACGTTCTCAATGACCCAGTCGTAGATGGCCCGGTTGTTCTCAAACTCCAGGGTGCAGAGGGAGTGGGAGATGCCCTCAATGAAGTCCTCGAGGGGGTGGGCGTAGTCGTACATGGGGTAGACCACCCACCGGTTCCCGGCGTGGTAGTGGGAGGCGTGGACGATGCGGTAGAGGACGGGGTCCCGGAGCTTGAAGTTGGGGTGGGCTGGGTCTATCTTGGCCCGGAGGACCCGGCTACCCGTGGGGAACTCCCCTCGGGCCATCCGCTGGAAAAGATCCAGGTTCTCCTCCACGCTGCGCTCCCGATAGGGGCTCGGCTTTCCTTCGGCCCTTAGGGCGCTCATCTCCTCCTCGGGGAGGTCGTCCACGTAGGCCTTCCCCTCCTCAATGAGGAGGAGGGCGCAGGCGTACATCCGGTCAAAGTAGTCCGAGGCGTAGAAGACGCCGTCCGGGACGAAACCGAGCCAGCGCACGTCCTCCTCAATGGCGCGGGCGTACTCCTCCTTTTCCGTTTCGGGGTTGGTGTCGTCCATGCGGAGGTAGCACTCCCCGCCATAGTCCTGGGCCAGGCCGAAGTTCAAAACGATGCTCCGGGCGTGGCCGATGTGGAGGTAGCCGTTGGGCTCGGGGGGGAAGCGGGTGCGGAGCTTCGCGTACTTTCCCTCCCGGAGGTCCCTTTCCACGATCTCGGTGATGAAGCAGGGTGGCACAAGGCCCATAAGAAAAGTGTACCCCCCCACCGGCCCAAAGCTACGTCCCAAGGCGGAGGGCCTTGCCCGCCACGAGGAGGTAGACCTCGGCCTTTTCGGCGAAGAGGGCGTTTACCCGGCCCAGGAGGTCCCGGTAGCGGCGGGCCAGGGGATGGGCGGGGACGATGCCCATGCCCACCTCGTTGCTTACGGCGATGACCCGCTTGCCGCTTTCCCCCACCGCCCCTAGGAACCGCCTCGCCTCCTCCAGGGGGTCCAGTCCCCTCTCCAGGAGGTTCGCCACCCACAGGGTCAGGCAGTCCACCACCACCGTGGGGTAGCGGGCCCGCGCCAAGGCTCCCACGAGGTCTAAGGGCTCCTCCAGGGTCTCCCAGGTGGGAGGGCGCTCGGCTTGGTGCTGACGGATCCTTTCCGCCATCTCCTCGTCCCTGGCCTCAGCGGTGGCGATGAGGGTGGCGAAGGGCCCGGCGAGCTTTTGGGCGAAGCGGCTTTTGCCGCTTTTCGCCCCTCCCAGGAGGAGCACGAGGCCGGGGGATGGGGGAGGGTCGGGGGCCTTAGGCATCCCTGCGGGTAAGCGCCCGCCCGAAAGCCCTAAGGCCTGGTAGAGGGGCTTTAGGTCCAGGTGCTCCTCCAGGGCGTCTGCCAGCCGGTCTAGGCTCTCCTCCAAGGCCCTCGCCTTCCGCCCGAAGAGGGCCTGCTGCACCCCGGGGTTCTCCAGGAGGCCGTGGAGCCAGGTGGCGAGCAGGCTTCCTTGCTGGTGGAAGAGGGGGAGGCCTTGGCCGTGGTGGATCTCGTACCCCTCCACCTCGAGGCCCTCGAGCCTTCCCCAGTAGCCCGAAAGCCCCTGAAGCCGCACCCGCCTCTTCTCCACCGTTTTCTCCGCCACCATCCTCACCCGGTAGGGGAGGAGGCCCAGGCCGGGGAAGGCCCCCTTTTCCTCCACCCCCTCCTCGTCCAGAAGGGCTTGGGAAAGCATCTCCGCACCGCCGCATACGGCGAGGACGGGCTTGCCCTCTTCCAGGTGCCGCTTTAGCAGAGGGAGGAAGGCCCTGAGCCAGGGGAGGTCCCGCGCCGGGAGGCGGCTTCCCGGGAGGACGAGGAGCTCTGCTCCCTCTGCCTCCTCAGGGAGGGTGGCGTACCGGACCCGGGCGAGCTCCGCAAGGGGCCAGAACTCGTCCAGGTTGGCGGCGTGAGGGTAGCGGAGGATGGCCACTTTGGGGCCTTCTTTCCCCTCGAGGCGGTGGCGGAAGCCGTCCTCCTCGGGGAAGGCGAGGGGGAGCAGGGGGAGGGTGCCGAGGACCGGGAGGCCGGTCCAATCCCTAAGGAGGCCGTAGGCGGGCCTTAGGAGCTCCAGGTTCCCCCGGAATTTGTTGAAGGCGAAACCCACGAGCCTCCTTCGGTGCTCTCCCAGGAGGGCAAAGGTGCCGTAAAGCGCCCCCAAAGCCCCTCCCTGGTCCACGTCGGCCACCAGGAGGGCCTTGGCCTCCGCCCACTCCGCCACCTTGAGGTTCGGCAGGTCGGGCCAGAGGTTCCGCTCCACCGGGCTTCCCGCCCCTTCCAGCACAAGGAGGTCGTACTCGGCCAGAAGGCCTTCCAAGGCTTCGCGGATGGGGGCCTCGAGGTGGGGCTTCCGCTCCTGCCACGGAAGCCGGGAGAGCCTGGGGTCCACCTTACCCCACACCACCACCTGGGCGCCCTTCTCCCCGAAGGGCTTGACCAGGACAGGGTTCATGCGCACCTCGGGCTCGGCGCCTGCGGCCAGGGCCTGGAGCCACTGGGCGGTGGCCACCTCCCCCCCCTGGGCCACCCGGGCGTGGTTCGCCATGTTCTGAGCCTTAAAGGGGGCGGCCTTCAGGCCGAGCCTGCGGAAGTGGCGGAGAAGCCCTGCGGCGAAGAGGCTTTTCCCTACCCCGCTCCCCGTGCCCCAAACGATGAGGGCCTTACCCCTTCTCAAGGCGCCCCCCCACGGCTTTTAGGATCGCCTGGGCGTCCTCCAGGGCCTTCTTGGCTTCCTCCGGAGGGAGATCCTGGAGGAGCCGGGTGAGGCTGTGGCCCCAGGGGTCCAGGCCCAGGGCGATTAGGGCTTTCTCCCCGGCCTGCTGGGCAAGAAAGGCAGCCTGGGCGTGCTTGCCCCTCTCCAGGAGGGCCTTTGCCGCCTCCCAGTCGTCCCAGGCTTGGGCGAGCCAGCGGCGGGCCTCAAGCCGGCGTTTTTCCACGCTCATAAAGCGGTTTCGCCTCCCGTAGCACCCCTTGGAGGAAGGGGAGGTTCCGGCGCTCTTGGAACGCCTCGGGGGTGAGGACGATGGCCTCCACGGGGAGGGGGGCATCCTGGAGGAGCTCCAGGACGAGGCCGATGCGCTTAAGGGGAGGGAGGTGCGGGCCACCATCAGGAGGTCCAGATCCGACCTTCGGTCCGCCGTCCCCCGGGCGTGGGAGCCGAAGAGGTAGAGGGCCTCCTCCAGGTAGCGGGCGAGCCCCGGGGTCATGCCCCCAGTCTAGCAAGAACCCCTTCCAGGGCCTCGAGGAGGGCCCCAATGGCCTCCTCGCCTTGGGCCGAAAGGCGGATCCATTCAGAAAGGCCAAAGCTGGTGCCGTCCCGCACCCTTATGCCCCTTTCCCTTAGGGCCCTGGCCACCTCCGTGGCCCGGCCTACGCGGGCCAGGAGGAAGTTGGCGGGGCTTTCCCGGACCTCGAGGCCGAGCCCCCTAAGCCCCTCCGCCAGGAGGCGCCGCAGGCGGTAGAGCTCCCTGCGGCTCTCCCGGAGCCAGGCCTGCGCCGCCGGGTCCAGCTGTCCGAGGAGGAGGGCTTCTCCATAGACGGACACGGGCCAGCTTGGGGCCAGGTTCCGGAAATGGGTAAGGTCCAAGGGCGCCACAAGGTACCCGGCCCTCACCCCCGTGAGGCCGTGGGCCTTGTTGGGGCTGTAAAGGCGCCACACCCCATGGGGGAGGGCGGGAGGGGCTTCCAGGAGCTCGTAGTAGGCCAGGTCCAGGACCAAGGCCGTGTGCCCTTCCCGCGCCAGGGCGGCCGCTTCCTCCAAGAAGGCGTACACCTCCCCCGTGGGGTTGTTGGGAACGCAGAGGAAGGCGAGGCTCGCCCGGGGCAGGAGGGCGAGGAAGGCCTCGGGGCCTTCTGCCTCCCAAAGGGGCAGGTCCAGGGCCCTGGCGGCCCGGGCGTACTCGCTGAATGTAGGGGGCAGGAGGAGCATGGGCCCCCGCAGGTAGGTCCACCGCGCCAGGCGGTGGATGAGCTCGCTTGTCCCCGTGCCCACGGCCACCTGTTCCTCCGCCACCCCGTGGGCCTGGGCCAGGAGGCGGTGAACCTTGCGGTACAGGGGATCGGGGTAGCGGCTCGGGTCTACCCGCTGGAGGTACTCCAGGATCACCGGATTGGGCCCGAGGGCGTTGGCGTTGGTGGAGAAGTCGTAGAGGGGCTCCGGACCCCCGTCGGGCCCCCCGTGGATGGGCCGAAGCACATCGTCCAGCACGCCCCCATTTTCCAGGGTCCTGCCTCTTGGGATGTGGGCCTGGGCTAAAGGTTGCCCCGGGGGGGGAGGCCTTGGCTTGCGGGGAAGGCGGCCCCCGTGGAAGCATGGAAATGGAGGGTCCTATGAGGATCACCTTGAGCGTGCTCAAGGCGGATATCGGCTCCGTAGGCGGGCACACCCTGCCGAGTGCGGCGGTGCTGGCCAAGGTGAAGGAGGTGGTGGAGGAGGCCAAGGGGAGCCTTCTCCTGGACGCCTACGTCTTCCACATTGGGGATGATATCGTCCTCCTTCTCTCCCACACCCGGGGGGTGGCCCACCCCGCCATTCACGAGCTTGCCTGGAGAGCCTTTCGCGAGGGGACCGAGGTGGCGAAGCGGGAAGGGCTCTACGGGGCAGGCCAGGACCTCCTCAAGGACGCCTTCACGGGAAACCTCCACGGCCTCGGTCCCCAGGTGGCGGAGATGGAGGTTGAGGAAAGGCCCTCCGAGCCCTTCATGGTCCTGGCGGCGGACAAGACCGAGCCCGGGGCCTTCAACCTGCCCCTTTACCTGGCCTTCGCGGACCCCATGTACTCCTCGGGCCTCCTCCTCTCCCCGGAGCTTAGGCCGGGTTTCCGCTTCCGCATCATGGACCTCGCGCAAACGGAGCGGGATAGCTACATTGAGCTGGATGCTCCCGAGCGGCTTTACGACATCGCTGCCCTCTTGCGGGACTCCCACCGCTTTGCCATAGCCTCCATCTGGTCCCGAAAATACGGGGAGGTGGCGGCGGTGGTGAGCACCACCCGCCTCAGGAACATCGCCGGGCGCTACGTGGGTAAGGACGATCCCGTGGCCCTGGTGCGCACCCAGAAGATCTTCCCCGCCACGGAGGAGTTCGGCCCCCCCTTTGCCCTGGCCCCCTTCGTGGCCGGGGATACCCGGGGAAGCCACCACCTGCCCCTCATGCCCGTGAAGGCCAACACCCCGGCCTCCACCTTCTTCTGCGTGCCCATGGTCTGTGCCCTGGGCTTTTCCCTGAAGGAGGGCCGCCTTACCGGTCCGGTGGACCTCTTCGCCGATCCCGTCTGGGACGCGGTTCGGGCCAAGGTGGTGGAGAAGGCGCAGGAGATGCGGCGCCAGGGCTTCTACGGCCCCGCCATGTTGCCCATGGAGGAGCTGGAGTACACCGGGATCGCCGAGCGGCTCAAGGAGCTGGAGCAGGAGTTTAGCTGAACCCGGGGCGTCCCGGGGCCTACCGTCCCCAGGGGGCCAGGAGCCCGGAAAGCAGGACCCCGGCCCCATACCCTACCCCGCCCACCCACCAGAGGGCCCTTCCCAGGTGGGCTGCTTTCGGCGAGGGGGCTTGGGGGTTCAGGGCGTAGGCGCCCCGTTTCCTTAGGCGGACGCCGAGCCTCAGGGCCAGGGCGGCCATGGGGAAGCCCGCGTTGGGGGAAGGGGTCTTGCGGGCCTCCTGGAGGAGGCGTCCCCAGAGCCTAGGCGGGCAGAGGAGAAGCCCGGTAAGCCTTGCCGGGAGGAGGTTGAGGAGGTCGTCCATCCGGGCGGCGAAGGTGCCCCTTGCCCCGTGCTCCGGGTAGCCCCACATGGCGTCGGCGGTGTTGGCGTAGCGGTAAAGGGCGGCTCCCCCCAGGCCCAAGAGGGCGTAGTAGAGGAGGGGGGCGAGGAGGCTGTCCACGAGGTTTTCCGCGAGGCTTTCCAGGGCCGCCTCCCGCACCTCCTCCGGGGAGAGGTCCTCCGTCCTCCGGCTCACGATCCGGGAAAGGCGCGTTCTTCCGGCCTCGAGGCTTTCCCCAAGGGCCCTCTCCACGGCAAGGACTTCCGAAAGGAGCATCCTGAGGCTGAAGAGGGGCTTGAGGAGGAGGCCGAGGAAGGCCCACCCCAGGGCCAGGGGGCGGAGGAGCAGGTCCAGGAGGAAGGCGGGCAAGGCGAAGAGAAGGGCGCCCAGGGCCCAGTAGCAGGCCCCCGACCAAAGGCCCCTCACCCTGGGCCAAGCCCAAGAGAGGTACCGCCCCATCCAGACCACAGGGTGGAACCGGGGCGGAGGCTCCCCCAGGAGGGCGTCCAGGAGGAGGGCGAGGAGGAGGCTCACTCTTGGGGTTGGCCCTAAAGCCCCACCCCTCGCCTACCTGAAGGGCTGGGGAGGGGAGGCCTTCGGGAGCCCGGGAGGTTGCCCACCCGAGCTAAGTGGGCCTCTTTTTCGGGCCGACCCAGGGTGACGATCCCCCCGTGCCCCAGGGCGAAGAGGACGCCGTTAAGGGGAGAGGGCCTCACCCGGGCGAGGCCGTCCACCGCCGCCAGGTGGTCGGGGTCCACGCCGTGGCGCATCCCCAGGGCCACGGCCAAAAGCTCGGGGCCCGTCACGGAGCACCTGCCTTTTGCGGGGAAAAAAGGGCTTTGAACCGGGATCCGCTTTCTTTCATCGCTGCCTCCTTTCGCCCCTGCTCGGGGGCAGGTGAGGCGCGCACCGGGGCGGGTATTCGGGCTTCCAGCCTAGACGGAAGGCACGTAGCTTGGGCCGGTTACCGCTGCGGCACAGCGCCGGACTTTCACCGGTCTTCCCCCTTTGCCGCCCCAGGACATCCGGGCCCTGGGGCACCCCAGCCGCACGGGCCCCCCTTGGGGGGCTTGGCCTAGGTTTTACCCCTTCCCCCGCCTTTCGTCAAGCCCGGGGGCTCCTCGCCTATGGCGGGTGGGTTTTCTGCCCTTGCGCCTAATTCCGGGCTCTTGACACCCTTCACGAGCCCGGTTACCATTAGGGCCAAGATGCGCGCGGTTCTCGCCCTATCCCTAGCGCTGGTCCTAATCGTAGGGCCAGCGGGGGGTGGGGTGTAGCGGTTTAAGGCGCATCCATAGGCCCCCCGGAAAACCCGGGGGGCCTTGGTTTAGGAGGGGGAGATGAAGGGAGCGGAGGCACTGTTAAAGGCGCTGGAGCGGGAAGGGGTGGAGGTGATCTTCGGCCATCCCGGCGGGGCCATCATGCCCACCTACGATGCCCTTTACGATAGCCCTCTCCGCCACATCCTGGTGCGGCACGAGCAGGGGGGTGTTCACGCCGCCACCGGCTACGCCCGGGCCTCGGGCCGGGTGGGGGTGGTGATGGCCACCTCGGGGCCGGGGGCGCTGAACCTGGTCACAGGCCTGGCGGACGCCATGATGGACTCCACCCCGGTGGTGGCCATCACCGGGAACGTCCCCCGGGCCCTGATCGGCACCGACGCTTTCCAGGAGGCGGACGTGACCGGGGTCACCATGCCCATCACCAAGCACAACTACCTGGTCCAGGACGTCAACGACCTTCCCCGCATCGTCAAGGAGGCCTTCCACATCGCCTCCACGGGCCGGCCGGGCCCGGTCCTCATTGACATCCCCAAGGACGTGCAGCTTGCCGAGTTCACCGGCGAGTTGGACGCAAAGCTGGACCTTCCCGGCTACAAGCCCACCCTGAAGGGCCACCCCAAGCAGATAGAGCGGGCCCTGGACGCCCTGGAGAAGGCCGAGAGGCCCGTCCTCATGGTGGGGGGCGGGGCGCAGCACGCCCACGCCGAGCTCCTCGCCTTCGCCGAGAAGACGGGCCTGCCGGTGATCACCACCCTGATGGGCCTTGGGGCCTTCCCCGGAAACCATCCCCTGTGGCTTGGGATGCCGGGAATGCACGGCACCGTGGCCGCCAACCGGGCCATCCACCACGCAGACGTGATCCTTGCCCTCGGCCTCCGCTTTGACGACCGCGTGACGGGGAAGGTTTCCCGCTTCGCCCCCCACGCCCACACCATCATCCACGTGGACATTGACCCCGCGGAGATCGGCAAGGTGGTGCGCACCCACATCCCCATCGTGGGGGACTCGAGGCTGGTCCTCAAGGAGATGCTCAAGGGGGCCAAGCCCCTCAGGCTTGCCGCCTGGTGGCGGGAGCTGGAGGAATGGCGCACCCGTTACCCCTTGCGCATCAAGCCCAAGCCCCACCTGCAGAGCCAGGAGGTGATCCGGGCCTTCCACGAAGCCACCGGGGGCAACGCCATCGTCACCACAGGGGTGGGGCAGCACCAGATGTTCGCCGCCCAGTTCTTCCCCGTGACCAGGCCGCGGAGCTTCCTCACCAGCGGGGGTCTTGGCACCATGGGCGTGGGGCTTCCCTTCGCCATCGGAGCCCAGATCGCCCGCCCGGGGGAGCTGGTCCTGGATTTTGACGGGGACGGCTCCTTCCAGATGACCCTGCAGGAGCTGGCCACGGTGGTGAAGTACAAGCTCCCCGTGAAGGTGGTGATCCTGAACAACGGCTACCTGGGCATGGTCCGCCAGTGGCAGGACCTCTTCCACGCCCGCCGCTACAGCGAGGTGTACCTCGCCGACTCCAACCCTGACTTCGCCCGGCTCGCCGAGGCCTACGGCCTCAAGGGGGTGAGGGTGGAGCGGAAGGAGGACCTGAGGCGTGGGGTGGAGGCGGTCTTAAACGCCGACGGCCCCGTGGTGGCCGAGTTCAAGGTCTACCACGAGGAGGGGGTCTTCCCCATGATCCCCGCCGGGGGCGCGGCCGAGGACATGATCGTGGAGGACCCGCGGGAGAAGGAGGAGGTGGGGGCCTGAGGCCAGCCCGTCTTGGCTTCGCCATGAGGGGAGCCACGGCCAAAGACTTGCCCTCTGGACGAAGGAGCTTGGAGAGAGTATGAGGCACATCATCTCTGTTTTGGTCCAGGACCACCCCAGGGTGCTGAACCGCATCACCGGTCTCTTCGCAAGGCGCGGCTTCAACCTGGAGAGCCTGGCCGTGGGTACCACCCACCAGCCGGGCCTCTCCCGGATTAGCCTGGTGGTCTCCGGCGACGACCGCACCCTGGAACAGGTGGAGAAGCAACTCAACCGGCTCATTGAGGTCCTCAAGGTCACGGACCACACCGAGCCCCACGTGGAAAGGGAGCTTTGCCTGGTGAAGGTGCACGTGGGGGGCCTCGAGGAGCGCCTGGCGGTGAAGGACATCCAGGAGGCCTTCCGGGCGAGGGTGGTGGACGTGGCCCACAAGAGCCTTATCCTGGAGCTCACCGGGGACTCCAAGAAGGTGGACTCCTTCGTGGAGGCCCTGAGGCCTTACGGGATCCTGGAGGTGATGCGCACCGGGGCCGTGGCCATGAGCCGCGGGGAGCGCGTCCTCAAGCTACGGGAAAAAAAGGAGGCGGTATGAAGGTCTACTACGAGCACGATGCGGACTTGGGGTTTCTCTTGGGCAAGAGGGTGGCGGTTTTGGGCTTCGGCTCCCAGGGGCACGCCCACGCCCTGAACCTCAAAGACTCGGGGGTGGACGTGCGGGTAGGCCTGCGCACGGGCTCGAGGAGCTGGGAGAAGGCGGAAAGGGCAGGCCTCCGGGTCCTTCCCGTGGCCGAGGCGGTGCGGGAGGCCGACATCGTCATGGTCCTCCTGCCCGACGAGCACCAGGCCCGGGTCTACCGGGAAGAGATTGAGCCCCACCTCAGGGAGGGAGGGGCCCTGGCCTTCGCCCACGGCTTCAACATCCACTTCGGCCAGATCAAGCCTAGGCGGGACCTGGACGTTTGGATGGTGGCCCCCAAGGGCCCAGGCCACCTGGTGCGCTCGGAGTACCAGAAGGGAAGCGGGGTCCCGGCCCTTTTGGCCGTGCACCAGGACGCCTCGGGAAGCGCCTTCCCCACCGCCCTCGCCTACGCCAAGGCCATCGGGGCGGCCCGGGCCGGGGTCATCCCCACCACCTTCAAGGACGAGACGGAGACGGACCTCTTCGGGGAGCAGGCGGTGCTTTGTGGGGGGCTCACCCGGCTCATCCAGGCGGGGTTTGAGACCCTGGTGGAGGCGGGCTATCCCCCGGAGATGGCCTACTTTGAGACCGTCCACGAGGTGAAGCTGATCGTGGACCTCATCTACGAGGCGGGGCTAAAGGGCATGCGCTACTCCATCTCCAACACCGCCGAGTACGGGGACTATACCCGGGGGGAGGTGGCCGTGCCCGTGGAGGAGACCAAACGGCGCATGCGGGAGATCCTCCGCCAGATTCAGACGGGGGAGTTCGCCCGGGAGTGGATGCTGGAGAACCAGGCCGGGACCCCCGTCTTGGAGGCGAACCGCAAGCGGTGGGCAGCGCATCCCATTGAGGAGGTGGGCTCGAGGCTTCGGGCCATGATGCCCTTCCTGAAGGCCCGGGTGCTGGAGGAAGTAGGCTAGGGGCGCTGTGGGGGCACTTGGGAGGTGAGCCATGGAGAAGGAGAGGCACATCCGGATTTTTGACACCACGCTTCGGGACGGCGAGCAAAGCCCTGGGGTGGCGCTCTCTTTGGACCAGAAGCTGGAGATCGCCCACGCCCTGGCCCGGCTCAACGTGGACATCCTCGAGGCGGGCTTCCCCGTATCGGGGCCTTTGGAGTTTGAGGCGGTAAGGCGCATCGCCACCGAGGTCAAGGGGCCCGTCATCGCCGCCCTCGCCCGCACCCACCCCCTGGACATTGACCAGGCGGCCAAGGCCCTGGAGCGGGCGGAAAAGCCCAGGATCCACGTCTTCACCTCGGCTTCCAAAATCCACCTCCAGTACATGCTCAAGAAGACGGAGGAGGAGGTCCTGGAGATGGCGGACCAGATGGTCCGCTACGCCAAGCGCTACGTGGACGACGTGGAGTTCTCCGCCCAGGACGTGATGCGGGCGGACTTTGACTTCGTGAAGCGGCTTTACGAGGTGGCCGTGGAGGCCGGGGCCACCACCATCAACATCCCCGACACCACGGGCTACGGCACCCCGGAGGAGTACGGGGCCCTGATCCGCAGGATCCGCGACGAGGTGGTGCGGGGGCGGGACGTGGTCATCTCCACCCACACCCACGACGACCTGGGCCTGGCCACGGCCAACGCCCTGGCGGGGGTGCTGAACGGGGCGGGCCAGGTGGAGTGCACCATCAACGGCATCGGGGAGCGGGCGGGGAACACCTCCCTCGAGGAGGTGGTCATGGCCCTCTACGTACGCCGGGACTTCTACCGGGCCTACACCCAGGTGAACACCCGGGAGATCTACCGGGTGAGCCGCCTGGTGGAGCGCTACACCGGGATGCCCATTCCCCCCAACAAGGCCATCGTGGGGGACAACGCCTTCGCCCACGAGTCGGGGATCCACCAGGACGGGGTCATCAAGCACCGGGGCACCTACGAGATCATGGACGCCGAGCTCATCGGGAGGCGCCCCGCCGTGCTGGTGCTCGGCAAGCACTCGGGCCGGGCCGCCTTCAAAAAGGCCCTCGAGGACCTGGGCTACAAGGACCTCACGGAGGACCAGCTCAAGCTCCTCTTCGCCCGCTTTAAGGAGATCGCCGAGAAGAAGGGGCCCCTTTCCGCCGAGGAGCTCCAGGCCCTGGTGGAAAGCGAGCGGGAGCCCGCCTCCACCTTCTTTGAGCTCCTCCACGTCCAGTTCTTCTCGGGCTCCGGCCTCCTGCCCACGGCCACGGTCAAGGTGAGGACCCCGGACGGGGAAAGGGTGGCCACCCACACGGGGGACGGCCCCGTGGACGCGGTGTACAAGGCCCTGGAGGAGGCCATCGGCTTGACCCCTGAGCTTGAGCTCTACCGGGTGGAGGCGGTCACGGGGAGCACGGAGGCCCTGGGGCAGGTGACGGTGCGCCTCCGGCTTGGGGAGCTCCAGGCCGTGGGCATGGGGGTCTCCCCGGACATCATTGAGGCCAGCGCCCGGGCCTTCCTGGACGCCGCTGGAAAGCTGGCCTCGGGCCGGGCCACCCGCCACCCGCCCTCCATTGAGGAGGTCCACCGCGGGGTCTAGGGGTGGGGGCTTTGAGGAAGCGCCCGTGGTGCGGATCCGCCCTGGGGTGGCCCGGGTCCAGGTGGACACCTGGCGGGCCACCTACCGGGGCGTGGTGCCGGAGGCCTTCCTACGAGGGGCAGGCGGAGAGGTGGGCCCAGGGCCAGAAGACCCCCACCTGGCCCGGCCGGCTTTTCCTGGCCGAGTCCAAGGAGGTGGTGGGTTTCGCCGCCTTCGGGCCGGATCGGGCTTCTGGCTTTCGGAGCTTTGGGCCCTCTACGTCCTTCCCGCCTGGCAGGGGAAGGGCCTGGGGCGGGCCCTGTTCCAGGGGGGGTCGGTGGGTCTGGGTCCTCCAGGGGCGGGGCTTCTACGAGCGCCTGGGCGGGGTGCTTTTGCGGGCGGGACCGAGCTCTGGGAAGTGGCCTGCGGGTTTGACCTAGGGGGGTAAAGATGGTAGAAATCCTGGACACCACCCTGCGGGACGGCACCCAAGGGGAGGGGGTAAGCCTCTCCGTGGACGACAAGGTGGCCATTGCGAAGCGCCTTGCCGCCTTCGGGATTCACCTCATTGAGGGGGGCTGGCCCGGCTCCAATCCCAAGGACGCCGAGTTCTTTGCCCGGATGAAGGGGGTGGACCTGGGGGAGGCGAAGCTTTGCGCCTTCGGGGCCACGAGGAGGAAGGGCCTCTCCCCAGAGGAAGACCCTTCGGTGCTGGCCCTCCTCGAGGCCGAGACCCCCGTGGTGGTCCTCTTTGGCAAGAGCTGGACCCTCCACGTTCTGGAGGCCCTGGAGACCACCCTGGACGAGAACCTCAGGATGATCGGGGAGACGGTGGCCTTCTTCGCGCGGAGGGGGAAGCGGGTGGTCTACGACGCCGAGCACTTCTTTGACGGGTACAAGGAAGACCCCGCCTACGCCCTCGCCACCCTCGAGGCCGCCCTAGAGGGCGGGGCCGATACCCTGGTCCTTTGCGACACCAATGGGGGAAGCCTCCCCGAGGAGGTCTACGCCGTCACCCAGGCCGTGGTGGAGCGCTTCCCGGGGGTGCGGGTGGGCATCCACCCCCATAACGACGCCGAGCTTGCCGTGGCGAACGCTCTCGCCGCGGTGCGGGCCGGGGCCACCCATGTGCAGGGGACCATCAACGGCTACGGGGAAAGGTGCGGCAACCTGAACCTCACGAGCTTCCTCCCCACCCTGGTCTTCAAGTACGGGGTCCCCGCCCTCCCGCCGGAGAGGCTAAAGGGCCTAAGGGAGCTTGCCCACTTCGTGGACGAGCGGGCCAACCTCACCCCCAACCGCCGCGCCCCCTACGTGGGGGAGGCGGCCTTCGCCCACAAGGCGGGGGTGCACGTCTCCGCCGTGCTCAAAAACCCCCGCACCTACGAGCACCTCCCCCCGGAGTGGGTGGGAAACCAGAGGCGTTTTTTGGTCTCCGACGTGGCGGGCCGCTCCAACCTCCTCGCCAAGCTCCAGGAGCTTGGGGTGGACCTCTCCAAGGAGGAGGCGAGGCGCCTTTTGGAGGAGGTCAAGGCCCTGGAGCATGAGGGCTATGCCTTTGAGGGGGCGGAGGCGAGCTTTTACCTCCTGGCCCACCGCCTCAAGGGGGGAAGCCTTCCCTTCCAGGTGGAGGGCTTCTCCGTTTTTGTGCACGGAAGCGGCCTCGCTACCGCCTGGGCCGAGGCCACGGTGCGGGTCCGGGTGGGGGAGAGCCTCCAGCACACCGCCGCGGAAAGCCCCTTTGGGCCTGTTTCCGCCCTGGACCGGGCCTTCCGCAAGGCCGTGCTCCAGTTCTACCCTGAGCTTGGCGACGTGGAGCTCACGGACTACAAGGTGCGGATCCTTTCGGGCCAGGAGGCGGGCACGAACTCGGGGGTGCGGGTGATGGTGGAGATGCGGCGGGGGGAGGAGCGCTTCAGCACCGTGGGGGCCAGCGAGAACATCCTCGAGGCCTCCCTCAAGGCCCTCACCGACGGCTACGCCTACGCCCTGCTCTACCCCGTGGCTACGCCCAAGGGAGCCTGACCCCGGGGAAGAAGTCCTCGGAAAGCCGCAAGGGGGACTGGACCAAGACCACCGCTACCCGGAAGCGGTAGCGGGTGGCCATGCCCCCATTATGCCCCGTGGCCCGAGTAGCGCCTGAGGCCGAGGGTCCAAAGGATCCGCCAGAGGCCGAGGAAGACCCCGCCCCAGAAGAGCATGACCCATAGGCCGGGAAAGAGGCTCACCTTCTGCCCGGCGAGGAGGGCGGCGGGCAGGTAGACCAGGTAGGGGAAGGGGGTGAGGAGGGCCAAGTGGCGCACGGCTTCCGGGAAGACCTCGAGGGGGGCGATGGTCCCCGAGAGGAAAAGGTAAAGGAGAAAAAAGACTTCCTCCACGCTGGTGGCCCGCTCCGTCCAGAAGGTGAGCATGGCGGTGGTGTACTGCATGAGGTAACGGAGGAAGAAGGCGAGGAGGGTAAGGCCGAGCCCCAGGAGGAAGGGCCCCGGCTCCGGCAGGAAGCGGGCCTCGGGGAAAAGGGCAAAGAAGACGAGGGTGAGGAGGACCACGAAGGGGAGCCGGGCGAGCCTTTCCGCCACGTGGGCCGCAAGGTGGTCAAAGAAAGGGTCCAAGGGCCTCAGGAGCCGGAAGGAGAGCCTTCCCTCCACCACGTCCCGCTCAAACTCCCACACCACCCAAACCACCGTGGCCTGGCGCACCAGGAAGACCATAAGGAAGTAGCGGGCGAACTCCCCAGGGGTCAGGGGGAAGCCCCCGCCCTTTGCCGCCTCGCTCCAGACCCCGAGGAGGATGAGGGGAAGCGCCCCCGCCAGGGCCCAGAGGAAGAGCTCCGCCCGGTACTCCAGCATGTAGGCGAGGTAGACCGAGAGGAGGGTTTTGGCCTTTCTCACGGCCGCGCCTCCGTTGGGCTTTGGAAGACCCGGCCGATGACCTCTTCCAGAGGGGGCTCCTTGACCTCGAGGTCCTCCACGGGAAGCCTTCCAAGGATCTCTGCCACCCGTTCGGTGAGCCTTTCTCGGGGAACGAGGAGCCGGGCTTCCCGGCCCTCCAGCTCCCGCACCTCGCCAAAGGGCAGAAGGGCTTCCCGGGGAAGGGGCACCCGGAGGGTGAGGCCCACCTCGCGGTAAGGGGCGAAGCGCTCCAGAAGCCCCCCCAGCTTGCCGTCATAAAGGAGCCTCCCTTGGTGGATCACCAGCACCCGTTCGCACAAGGCGGCGATGTCGGCCATGTAGTGGCTGGTGAGGAGGACCGTGGCCCCATAGCGGCGGTTGTACTCCCGGATGAACTCCCTGACCGTCACCTGGGCGTTCACATCCAGGCCCAGGGTGGGCTCGTCCAGGAAGAGGACCTGGGGCCGGTGGAGGAGGGCGGCGAGGAGCTCCGCCTTCATCCTTTCCCCTAGGGAGAGCTTCCGCACGGGCTGATGAAGCTTCTCCGTGAGGGAAAGCATTTCGGAGAGCTCCAGGACCCTTTTGCGGAACTCCCCTTCGGGGATCTCGTAGATGGCGGCGTTCAGACGCAGGGAGTCCATGGCGGGGAGATCCCAGATGAGCTGCTGCTTGTTGCCCATGACCAGGGTGATCCTCTTGAGGAAGGCTTTTTCCCGCCGCCAAGGCACGTGCTCCGCCACCAGAGCCCTTCCCCTCGTGGGGTGGACGAGCCCTGTGAGCATCTTAAGCGTGGTGGTCTTGCCCGCTCCGTTGGGGCCCAAAAACCCCACCACCTCCCCGGGCTGGATCTGGAAGGAGACCCCTTCCACCGCCCGCACCACCCGGTACTGCCGCCTCAGGAAGTGGCGCAGGGTGCCGAGAAGGGTCTCCTCCTTCAGGGCCACCCGGTAGTGCCGGGTGAGGTCTTCCGCTAAGACCGTGGGGCTTGCGCCCGCCATGCCTCCAAGTCTACCCTGGGTGGGTGCGCTACCTGAAGGTTTTAAGGCTCTTTCTCCTCACCTCCCTGGCGGTGGAGGTGGAGTACCGCGGGAACTTCCTCCTGGGCCTCCTCTCCTCCCTCCTCACCCTCCTCGGCGCCCTCTTCGGGCTTCACCTCCTCTACCAGGGCGGGTACCGCCCCGGGGGGTGGGCCCTCGAGGAGGCCTTTTTGGTCCTCGCTGCGTTTACCCTGCTCCAGGGCCTGGCGAGCGCCCTCCTCGCCCCCAACCTCAACAAGATTGTGGAGCACGTGCAGCAGGGCACTCTCGACTTCGTCCTTCTAAAGCCCATAGACCCCCAGTTCTGGCTCTCCTTGCGGGTCTTCTCCCCCTGGGGCCTGGGGGACTTCCTCTTGGGCCTCGGCCTCCTCCTCTACGCGGGAGTTCGCCTGGGCCTGGGTGCTGGGGACTACGCCCTCTTCGGCCTCTACTTCCTCCTCGGGGCCCTTATGCTCTACAGCCTCTGGTTCCTCCTCGCCACCACCAGCGTTTGGTTCGTGAAGGTCTACAACGTGACCGAGGTGCTGAGGGGGCTTCTGGAGGCGGGGCGGTTTCCCGTCTCCAGCTACCCCGCCCTTTACCGGGTCTTCTTCACCTTCGTGGTGCCCGTGGCCTTCCTCACCACCGTGCCCGCAGAGGCGGCGCTGAGGAGGGAGGAAACCCCCTTCTATGCCTTCTTCCTCACCCTCTTCCTCCTTTTCTTGGCCCGGGGCTTCTTCCGCCTGGCCTTAAGGAGCTACACCTCGGCGAGCAGCTAAAACTCCCGGAAAGAGAGAGGTGTGGCCTGGACCTTTTGCACGTCAAAGACCCTAACCGTGGGGAAGTTGGGGGGGGCCAGGGCGCTATCCGCGAAGCGGAGGTCGTAATCGTAGGTTTCTATGTATCCCGACTGTAGCCGTCCCGAGTCGTCAACGATGCCGCGAAGTTGATCGGCCGACTGGATAAGGCCTCCGAAGAGGCGGAGCTTACCCTGCTTGCCGCGGCCGCTGTAGTTCTCCACCGCCAAGCCCTTTCCCGAAGCCCCCGAGAGATAGGAGCCCCAGAGGTAGAGGTTGTCTGGCGCCTTTATAGGGCTATCCTCAATGTAGATGTTGTCGTTTTGGGACATCACCCCGAGGACGGTCGGGAGGGTTTGCCCTGCGCCCAGGCTGCATCGGGGCTTGGTGGCCAGGTAGCCGGGGTCGGTCACCTTGGTGGGGTCGCATTCGTAGACCAGGTCCCCCGTGAGGCCGATGGCTCCCACGGCGGTGATGTGGAGCTGGGTCTCCTTGGAGAGGGCTGGAGGGATCTGGGCGGGAGGCGGGTGGTCCGGGCAGTTGTCGGAGCTCCCGGGGTAGTCCACTCCACAAGGAAGGGGACCGGTGCGGGGGGGTCCCTGTAGGCTCTTGATCTGGCCCGTTACATAGATCTGGCCAGTTGGTCCCCCCGTACCCAGGGACGCGGGGCCGTTGGGCGTGCCCGTGTAGGTCCCGACAGGCGCGCCGTTTTTAGTGACGGCGGTAGTGTTGGTCGTGTAGTCCACGGTGATCACCCAGGTGTCGCTTCCCTGTTTAAAGGTATAGATCTGCTGTCCCGTTCCCGTGGCCTGGAGGACCAGCTGGTCTACGTTCCCCTGGACGTAGATGCCGCCGGTAACGTTGGTGCCATCGTTCACCAGGTAGACCCCGTTCTTCACCGGAGGACAGCCCTTTTTAAGACCCAGGGCGGAGCAGATGTCTTTATTGGAGGGGGTGGAGGTGTCCATCGGGTCCAAGCCCAGGGCGGCCCGCTGCTGAGAAAGGGTGGAGGTGGGAAGCTCAATCGGAGGCTGGCCGCGCAGAAAGCCCTTCTGAAAGTCGGGCACCGTGCAGGGGGGGCGGGAGTCGCCCCGCACCCAGACCCGTCTTCCTCCGGTACACCCGTCCCTGCCCAGGCTCCAGTACCAGGCCCCGTCGTCGCTGGTGCTCACCACGTCCCGGAACACGGGCCTTCCCCAGAAGCCCCAATTGTGGTTGGCGTGGACAGGGCCGTTGAAGACCGTGCCCGTGGGGAAGAATCCCGTTTCGCCCCCGGCGTCGTCCACCAGGAAGAGCCACTGGGAGAGGGCGGGCCGCCCCAGTTGTATCTCGAAGTACCCTTTTTCCTCCGTGCGCCGCCTGGCCGGGCCCACCTGCCCGGTGGAGACCACCACGTAGTCGGCCCGGTAGGTTTGGGCTGTGGCCCCCTTGGTGTTCCCGCGGAAGCGGGTGATGGTGAACTGCACGGAGGCCTGCCCTTGGTCCACGGCTCCCGAGGGGAGGGAGCCGTAGCCCGTGTTGAGGAGGCTCTGGATGGCTGAGGCGATACCGGGCCACTGGCTCTCTGGAAGAACCCATTCCGTGGCCGGGTTGGCGGTGAGGTTCATTTTGGGAGCGAGGATCGCCTTGATGTCCCCCCGGGCCACCTCCATGGCGTAGCGCGCGTAGGTGAGCCCGGCCTCGGCCGCAGCCCGCGCCTGGGCTGCTTGCAGGGTGGAGCGGGTCTGCCGCAGATCCCCGAGGGTGCCCATGAAGAGGAGGCTCCCCACGATGGTCATCACGGCGGCCACCACCAAGACCGCGATCAGTGCAACGCCTCTACGGTGCATCGCTCACCTCCTCAGTTCCACGGTTTCCGTCACGGTGAGGGTGTCCGGAGCACCCTTACCGGGAAGGTTTCCGGGGCTCTGACCCGTCAGGGCGACCCGCACGGCCCGCACCAGGGTGCCGATGTACTTGCCACCGCCCGGCGTGGCCGAATACCCCTGAGCGCTGAAGGCGTTGGCGGCGTCCTCGAGGGTGGGGTAAAAGACGAGGCGCGAGGACTGGGCGTTCGGATCCTCCGGCACCCCATACCAGACCTCCAAGCCGGTGATGCCGAAGGCCACAATGCCGGCCCCGCTGGTCCCGGTACCGTCGTAGCCGGTCATCCGGTAGAGCACCTTCCGGCCGGCCTCCAGAGGGTCGTCCCGCACCACGTAGGTGGCCAGGTCCACCTTGAACATGTAGGCGCTGTTCGTCCATTGACCGGAGATCTTATCCCGGTTGTGCTGTATCTTGTCGCGGTTAGGGTTGGGGGGGCCGGAGCAGGCCTGGGCGTAGTTGGCCATGAGCTGGCGCTGGGTGATGCGCAGGAGCTGTACCTGGCCCCCATTGTACAGGAGGGCCAGATCGCCCTCCTGGAAGGTCCGGGCGTCGCAGATTCCTGTTTCCGCCGAGTTTGTGAAGCTGTTTCCCGGTGGCTCGGCCACAGGGGAGGAGTCCCCGGTGAGGTCTACAATGGCCACTTGGGTGTGGTTGCTACAGGGCCGAGTGGCGTCGCAGGGGTTCTGGTGCCAAACGTGCAAGTAGGCACCAGAACGAAGATCCTGGGTGATGTAGTGCAGGGCTGCCCTAAGGTTCTGCTGGGTTTTCAGCCTGAGGTCCTCGTGCCGCTTGTAGTTGAGGGATTGGGTGAAAGCATTAAGAGCTAGGGTGGAGAGCACCCCAAGGATGGCTAGGGCTACCAGGAGCTCCACCAGCGTGAACCCGGCCCTATTGGTATACGAGCGTGCTGAGAGCAAAGCTAGCCTCACCTCCTCCCGTCTTTCTGTAAAACGTGGTCACGGTTACGGTCCAGACCTGGGGAGAAGTGGAGAAGCTCCGGGTCTGGACGGTGAACCGGAACGGACCCCACTCCTGGTTCAGGACTGTGGGGTTGGGGTCGCCTGCGGCCACAAACGTGGGATCGCTGGCATAGTTGTAGCCGTAGGGGTAGCGCTGCGCCGTAGTGAAGGCGTTAAAGTCCAGGCTTTTGGCCCGGAACCGGTCCAGCCAGGTCTCTGCCGCGGCGATAGCCCGGGCCCTGATTCGGTCGTCGCTGTTCATCCGCAAGCTGGAGACCAACGTAGTGGTGAACGCTCCGGCCACCAGGCCTAGGATCAAAAGAGCGATCAACACCTCAACCAAGGTAAGACCGTGGGAGCGCCTCATTTCACCTCCTCACTGGAGTGCCGTCTTTACGGCTCCGGTCATGGAGAGGATAAGCCGGAAGGTCTTGCTGCCGTTGGCGATCCGCACCTCCGGGGCCACCACGCCCCCGCCCGTGCTGGGGAAACCTGGACTGGTGCTCAGGAGGGTGCGGGGATCAAACTCCAACCAGGCCCCAGTAGAGACATTGGCGAAGCTGGTCCCAGAAGGTAGGCTTTGTGCGAGCACCACGGAGTAAGAACCGGCGCCCACCCTTCTCTCCATGACGTAGGTCTGGCTCCCTGTGATGCGGATGCGGCAGTTGTCTCCCCAAGACAGGGCGTTGGTGCGGCAGGTTTGTAGGTCTTGGGTGAAGGTGTTGACGGCGTCTTCCAGGGTCAGCTGGCGGCGAAAGCCAAAGAGGTTGGTCGCAGCAAGGGCCAGGACCACCGCCAATACGCCGATAACGACGAGCAACTCTATAACGGTAAGCCCCCTTTTCCTCAACGCTTACACCCCCTTGACCTGATCTAAGGATAACCCGGGGTTGCCTCCGAGACATCCCCCAAATGGGGGGGTAGAATGGCTTGGCATGGGATCTGTGCTCCTGGTCCTTTTCCTCGCCTACCTCTTCGGCTCCGTGCCCGCCGGGGTGCTGGTGGCTAGGACCTATGGGGTGGACCTGCGCAAGGTGGGCTCGGGGAACATCGGGGCCACCAACGTCCTGAGGGCGCTCGGGTGGGGGCCAGCCCTGGTGGTGGCCTTCTTTGATGTCTTCAAGGGGGGAATCGCCGTGCTTATCGCCCGGGCCTTCGGGCTTTCCGGCTGGATGCTGGGCGGGGTGGCCCTGATGGCGGTCCTGGGACACACCTACTCCCTCTTTCTCGGCTTCAGGGGGGGGAAAGGGGTGGCTACGAGCTTCGGCACCCTCCTTTTCCTGGACCCCTTGCTCGCCCTCTTCACCTTCCCCATCGGGGTGAGCGTGATGCTCCTCACCCGCTACGTCTCGGCGGGGAGCTTGACCGGGGGGGTGGCGAGCTTTGTCCTCGCCCTGGCCCTGGGGAGGCCCCTTTGGGAGGTGGCCACGGTCCTCCTCATGGTCCTCCTCCTCTTCTGGACCCACCGGGAAAACCTAAAGCGCCTCCAGGAGGGGACGGAAAGGCGTTTGGGGGAGCGGGTGGAGGTGCGCTAGACTGGAAGCGTGCGGAAGGAGGAGGTCCTGGCCCTGCTTCGCTGCCGCTGGCCTGAGCTTTGCGCCTTAGGGGTGGAGGGACTTTACCTCTTTGGCTCGGTAGCCCGGGGTGAGGCCACACCCGGGAGCGATGTGGACCTTCTAGTGGTTTTAGCTTCTCCCCCCGGTTTTGAGGGCTACTGGCGGGTAAAGGAGTTTTTGGAATCCGTTCTGGGGAACCCCGTGGACCTGGTGATGAAGGGGGCTTTGAAGCCATGGGCGGCTCCTCAGGTGTTGAGGGAGGCCGTTCGTGTCGCGTAGTTATCGGCTTTTCCTGCGGGACATGTGGGAAGCCTCCAAGAAAATCCTGCGCTACACCCGAGGGTTGGACTTTGGCGGCTTTGTGCAGGCGGAAGGGCTTCGGCAGATCTTGGAGGAAGAGGATGCTTGACCTCTTGGTCATCGCCCCCCACCCCGACGACGGGGAGCTCGGGTGCGGGGGGACCTTGGCCCGGGCCAAGGCGGAGGGGCTTTCCACGGGGATCCTGGACCTCACCCGGGGGGAGATGGGCACCAAGGGCACCCCGGAGGAGCGGGAGAAGGAGGTGGCCGAAGCGAGCCGGATCCTGGGCCTGGACTTTCGGGGAAACCTCGGGCTTCCCGATGGGGGGCTTGCCGACCTCCCTGAGCCGAGGCTCCTTCTGGCGGGGGCCCTGCGGCGGCTCAGGCCCCGGATCGTCCTCGCCCCCCTCGAGGCCGACCGCCACCCCGACCACACCGCAGCGAGCCGCCTCGTGGTGGCCGCGGTCCACTTTTCCGCCCTCAAAAAGGCCCCCCTCGAGGGGGAGCCCCACCGGGTGGAGCGGCTCTTCTTCTACCCTGGCAACCACCCCTTCACCCCGGGCTTCCTGGTGAAGATCTCCGCCTTCATAGACCTGTGGGAGCGGGCGGTATTGGCCTACCGGAGCCAGTTCTCGGGGGAGGCGGCCAGCGAGACCGTGGGGCCCAAGGGGGTGGAAGCCCGCAAGGCCCTGCGCCGCTACTGGGGAAACTACTTGGGGGTGGACTACGCCGAGCCCTTCCTGAGCCCCCTTCCCCTCCTCACCACCCCTTGGGCCCGCCCCTGAGGGCTAGAAGAGGGGCTCCTGGCTGACCGTCCGCACCTGGCGGCGCTCCTTGGGGGGAAGGACCTCCAAGGCCCGCTTGACCTCCTGGATGTCCAGCCAGGTGAGGTGCTTGGGGCTTCCCGGGGCCCGGCTCGGGTTCCTCAGGAGGTAGGCGGGGTGGAACATGGGGAAGACCTTGATCCCGTGCCACTCGTACCACCGGCCCCGGACCTTGGTGATGGAGACCTTCTCCCCCAGGAAGAACTCCGCGGCCACCGCCCCCAGGGGCACGAGGATCTGGGGGGCGACGAGCTCTATCTGCTTGAGAAGCCACTTTTCCGTGCAGATCCTCGCCTCGTCGGGGAGGGGGGCGCGGTTATGGGGAGGGCGGCACTTCACGATGTTGGTGATGTAGACCTCCTCTCTGCGGATTCCTGCGGCCTCGAGGATGCGGTTTAAAAGCTGCCCGGCCTTGCCCACGAAGGGCCGGCCCGTCCGGTCTTCTTCCTCTCCCGGGCCCTCCCCCACGATCATGAGCCGGGCGTCCGGGTCCCCCTCCCCGAAGACCACCTGGGTGCGCCCCTCCTTGAGGCGGCAGGCGGTGCAGGCCTTGGCCTGGGCTTCCAGGAGTTCCAGGGTCATTGCAGGGGCTTTCTTGCCTTGCGGGCCTCCCGCCTGGTCTTGGGGTCCAGGCCGATCATGAGGAAGAAGTTCTCCAGGGCGTTTTCCTGGCCTTTGATCTCGGGGTGCTGGTCCTCCGGGGTGCCGGTCACAAAGGGCAGGGATTTGTAGAGTTCCAGGGCGTACTGGACCACAGCTTCAGGACCCTCCGCCTCCGCCACCTCCGCCAGCCGGGCGTAGACCTCGCGCCGGGCCTCCGCGTGGCGGCGGAAGAACTCCGGGTGGGGCGTTTCCGGCGCCCGGAGGATGTCCTGCTTGGCGATGCGGCGGTAGTGCTTCAAGCCCCGAACGATCTCCTCCGTGGTCAAGGTGATTTTGAACTCCATCCCCGCTCCTTTCCGGCCTTAGGGCCCTACCTTTGGCAGATTATAAGCCTCCTCATGGGCCGGTGCGTATACTCAGAGGGATGGAGGTTTTAGGCCAGTATTGGCTGCGGCGCATTCTCACCCGTGTTGGAACCATTACCGTGTATGAGGGGCAGGATACCCGCACCGGAATGCCGGTGATGGTGCTGAAGGGGGCCCAAGGGGAACCGGTGGCCATGGAGGGGGTGTTGCCCCTGGTGGAGAGGAGCCCCGAGGCCTGGGTCTTGGAGTGGCCTCTGGGGGCCATGCCCCTGAGCCACTACCGGGGGGCGGCCGACCCGGGCCGGCTGGTCCACTGGGTGGAGGCCTTGGCCCGCCTGCTCCTGGCCCTGCGGAAGAGAGGAGTGGAGTTTTCCCCTCCGGCAGAGCTCTGCCTGGTGAAGGGGAGGGGGATCTGGCTGGCCGGGGCGGGGCTGGAGGCCCTCAAGGGAAGCCCGGAGCAGGCCGTGGCCTCCCTGGCCCGGGGCCTGGCCGCCGACTGGAAGGCCTTTCCCCTGAGGGAGGCCCTCGAGGCCCTGGAGAGGGGGGAGCGGCGCCTGGAGGACCTCTTCCCGGAACCCCCCCCCGAGCCTCAGGGGGAGGCCCCTCCGGGGGAACCGGAGCCGGAACCCCCCGGTCCCTCCCCGGCGCGGCGGCGCCTCCTGGTGGAGCCCGTGGCCGAGCCTCCCCCGGAGCCTCCCCCGGCTCCGGAGCCGGAGAAGGCCCCAAGCCGGCCCCGGGTGATCCGCATTGAGGAGCGGGAGGAGCCTCCCTTTCCCGTAGTGGAGCCGCCGAGGCCCAAGAGGAGGCTTTTCCTGGCCCTGTTCCTCCTCCTCGGCCTGGCGGGCCTTTCGGCCCTTTTCCTCCGTCCCCGGCCGGCCTCTGGGGAGGGCTACGCCATGGAGTTCCGCACCGAGCCCCCCACGGAAAGGGCGGAGGTGGTGCTCCTCGAGGTGCCCCAGGGCTCCCGGATGGTCCCCGGAAGGGTCCTTCTCGTGGCCCCGGGCCGGGCGGAGTTTGACCAGAAGGGGGTCTACCGCCTGCGCATCCGGGTGCCGGGGCGGGACCCTGTGGACTACCTCCTCGAGGTGCCGGGCCCTCCCCTCACCATCAAGGTACGCTAGGGGCATGACCGAAAGGCCCACCACCTACCTCTACCGCTACTTCTTTGCCGGGGAGCCCATAGGGGAGGGCAGGCTGGAGGTCCGCCCCCACGAAGGGGGGGCGAAGGCGGTGCTCCAGGCGGAGGTGAGCCTGCCCCTCAAGACCCGCCAGCGCTGGCAGACGGAGACGGACCGAGAGGGGTTTTCCCGCTACTTTGCCGAACGGGTGGAGGGGCGGGAGGTGAGGGTCTTCACCGTGGAGCGCCTCGAGGAGGAGGGGGTGGTCCTGGTGACCCAGGGGAAGGAGAGCCTGGCCCTGCCCTACCTTGCTCCCTACCACGACCCCCTTTCCCTCCTCCTCTTTCTTCCCAGGCTCCCCCTGGAACCCGGGGAGGTGGCCCGCTTCCCCATGCCGGGGGGAAGGGCCTACGTGGAGCGGCTTTCCGACCTCGAGGTGGAGGGCAGGGTGCGCCGGCACCTCCGCCTCCGCCCCGGCCTCTCCCTGGTGGAGCTAGAGGAGGGGGTTCCCGTGAGGATCGCCCAGCAGGTGGGGGACCACGTGTTTGAGGCGGTCCTGGAGGGCGTGGAGGTGGAGCCCAAAAGGCGCCGCCGCTGGGTATAGTGAGGGCATGATCTACCGCCCGGAGGAGGTACGGCCGCGCTTCGCCCGCCGGGGCCTTTCCTTTGACCCCAAGGTGGAGGAGATCGTCCGGGGGATCCTCGCCGCGGTGCGGGAGGAAGGGGACAGGGCCCTGGACCGCTTCAGCCTGGATCTGGACGGCCACCCGGTGGAGGAGATCCCCAAGAGGGCTTGGCGCCAGGCCTATGAGGACCTGGACGAAGGGCTGCGCGACGCCTTGGAGACGGCCAGGGAGCGCATTGAGGCCTTCTACCGTGAGGAGGCCCGGGGAGGGTTCCTCCGGGCGGACGAAAGCGGGGTCCTGGGCCAGCTGGTGCGCCCCCTGGCCCGGGTGGGGGTCTACGTGCCCGGGGGGAGCGCCCCCTTGCTTTCCAGCCTCCTCATGACCGTGGTCCCCGCTAAGGTGGCGGGGGTGGAGGAGGTGGTGGTGGCAAGCCCCCCCAGGGTGCACCCCGGGATCCTGGCGGCCGCCTGGGTGGCCGGGGCAGACCGCCTCTTCGCCATGGGGGGGGCCCAGGCCATCGCCGCCCTGGCCTACGGCACCGAGCGGGTACCCCGGGTGGACAAGATCGTGGGCCCGGGCAACGCCTATGTGGTGGCGGCCAAGCGGCAAGTGTTCGGCGTGGTGGGCCTGGACGGCCTGGCGGGGCCCACGGAAACCCTCATCATCGCCGACGGCTCCGCCTCCCCCCGGCTTCTTGCCGCCGACCTCCTGGCCCAGGCGGAGCACGGGCCCGACTCCGAGCCCTGGCTCCTTTCCCCGGACCTGCCCCTTTTGGAGAGGGTGGAGGCGGAGCTTTCCCAAAAGATCCAGGACCTGCCCCGGGCCGAGGTGGCCAGGAAGGCCCTGGAAAGGGGAGGGCTCGTCCTCACCCGGGACCTCGAGGAGGCCTTTGCCCTCGCCAACCTCTACGCCCCGGAGCACCTCTGCCTGGCCCTCGCCGACCCCCTGCCCTGGCTCGGCCGGGTGCAAAACGCCGGAGGGGTCTTCCTGGGGGAGGGAAGCCCCGAGGCCCTGGGGGACTACATCGCCGGGCCCAGCCACGTGATGCCCACCTCGGGGACGGCCCGCTTCCAGGGGGGCTTGGCGGTGCGGGACTTCCTCAAGGTGATTCCCGTGCTGGGGCTTTCGGAAGGGGCCGTGCGGACCTTGGCCGAAAAGGGGGCCCTCCTGGCCCGGGCGGAGGGCCTCGAGGGCCACGCCCGCTCCTTGGACCTCAGGCGATGAGGCTCTTCCACGAGCTTTTAGGCCCTCTGGAGCTTCCCGACCGCTTTTCCCGCCTCGTCTCCCTGGCCCCCAACCTCACCGACGCCCTCTTCGCCCTGGGGCTTGGGGACCGCCTGGTGGGCCGGAGCGCCTTCTGCCACCGCCCGGCCCAGGTCCTCGCCCTCCCCGTGGTGGCCTCCTACACCAAGACCCGCCTGGAGCTTCTGAGGAGCTTAAAGCCCGACCTCGTGCTCCTCTCCACAGGGGTCCAGCGGGAGCAGGCCCTTAGGCTTAAGGAGGAGGGCTTTCCCGTCTACGCCGTCCCCCTGCCCACGAGCCCCTACGGGATCCTGGAGAACCTCTCCACCCTTGGCCACCTTTTGGACCTGGAGGAAAGGGCCACCGCCCTGGCCCACGAGCTCGCGGGCCGCTACGCCTCCCTGAAGGGGCGCTTCGCCCTCAGGGTCTACTTTGAGATGGACCTGGGTGGGCCCATCACCGTGGGCCGGGGGAGCTACATCGCCCAGGCCCTTTTGCACATGGGCCTTAAGCCCCTCTTCCTGGACGTGCCCCAGGCCTACTTCGCGCCGGACCTGGAGGAGGTGAGGCGGAGAGCCCCGGACCTCTTCCTCTACGAGCCCAAGCCCTGGGGGAAGAACCCCCTGGAGAAGGCCAGGGCCCTGGCCAGGGAAAGGGGCTGGGACTTCCCCGTGGCCGCCACGGACGGGGACGAGCTCGCCCACTACGGGCCCATGTTTTTCGGCTTCCTGGAGAAGCTTGCCGCCCGCCTGGAGGAAACCTTAGGGCAGGCTTAAGGCGGGCCAGGTGCCCCCAGGGGTATAGTGGGGGGCATGAAGCGGCTCGCTTTGCCCGCCCTCCTTTTGGGCGCGGCCCTCCTCCTCACCGCCTGCCCCCAGACCCCGCCGCCGCCCCCTCCCTCCGCCTCCTGCGCCCCGACCCCCCAGGGCCTCACCCTGCAGGCTCTTCCGCCCGAGCCCCAGGGCCTGGGCGATTTCTCGGCTCCCCACGTGCCGGGAGAGCTCCTGGTCCTCCCCGGCGGGATCACCCCCCAGGCCCTCGCCGGCCGCGTGGAGGGGGTGGAGCTTCTGGGGAGCCTTCCTGGAGGCTTCCTCCGCGTCCGGGTTTCCCCGGGCGAGGAGGCGGCGAAGGCGGCGGCCCTCCTCCGGGCCGGGGCCCGGTGGGTGCAGCCCAACTACCTCTACCGCCCCCTTTTCACCCCCAACGACCCCTTGTATCCTGCGAGCCCACTGGACGCCTCGAGGCTCCAGCCCTACTACCAGGCCATCCGCCTGGAGGCGGCCTGGGACCTCCTGGGCTCCCCCCGCTGCACCCCGGTGGTGGCCGTCCTGGACACCGCCTTCAACCCGAACCACCCCGACCTCCAGCCTAGCCTCCTCCCGGGGCGGAACCTCACCCCGGACGGCCTAGCCCCCGAGGACCTGAGCCCGTCCCCGCCCCCCCAAGGGTACGCCTATACGGATGGCGAGGCCGACCACGGCCAGGGGGTGGCGGGGCTGGTGGCGGCCGTGGCCGACAACAACCGGGGGATCCCCGGGGCGGGCCTGAACCGGGTGAAGGTCCTTCCCCTCAAGGTCTTCTACTGGGTTGGGGGAGAATACATCTCCTCTTCGGCCGTCCTCGCGGCCGCCCTGCGCTACGCTGCCGACCAGGGGGCCGCCGTGGCCAACCTCAGCCTGGGGACCTCCACGCCCCTGGACGGGGTGGTGCAGCAGGCCCTGGGCTACGCCCTCTCCAAGGGCACCCTTCCCGTGGCCTCTTCGGGAAACGCGGGCACCGATGGCCTCTTTTACCCGGCGGCCTACCCGGGGGTGTTGGCCGTGGGCTCCGCCCGGCTGGACGGAACCCGTTCCGACTTCTCCAACTACTCCACCCAGCCTGCGGACCTGGTGCTGGCGGCGGCGGGGAACAAGAACCCGCTTCAGACCCTCTGGTCCTTGGCCCTCGGCCAGAACTACCCCTATTACCAGACCCTCGGCGCCTACGCTAAGTGGGTCGGCACCTCCTTCGCCGCGCCCCAGGCCAGCGCCCTGGCCGCGCTCTACGTGGCCGAGCACTACGCCCGCTACGGCCGAGGGCCGAGCCCCGACCAGATCCGCCTCTGCCTGACCCAGACCGCCTCCAACGGGGGCAGCTACGACCCCCAGACCGGCTACGGCCTCCTTCGGGCCGACCGGGTGATGACGGACACCACCTACTGCTTCCCCTAATCCACTTCACCCTCGAGGCGGTAGACTAGGCCCTTGTGCGGCGTCTTTTCCTCGGCCTCTTCCTCTTCTTCATTGCGGCCCTAGGCCTTTGGGCCTACCCCCTCCTGGGCCCCGCGGTGCGCCAGGGAGCCCTCCCCTCCCGGGAGGGCTTGAGGGCGCCCCTCACCCTTCTGGTCTACGGCTCCAGTCCCGAGTACTCGGGCTACCACCGGAGGGCCCCCGAGCGCTTCCGGGGCCTTGCGGACACCATCCTCCTGGTCCGGCTGGACCCCCAGGCGAACCGGGTGGTGGTCCTCTCCATTCCCCGGGACACCTGGGTGCACCTTCCCGGGTACGGCTGGCACAAGGTGAACGCCGCAAGCCCCTTGGGGGGCCCCGAGCTCATGAAGGAGGCCGTGGCCCAGATCACGGGGGTGCGCCCCGAGCGCTACGTGGTGGTGAGCCTCGAGGCCCTGAGGGCCCTGGTGGACGCCCTGGGGGGGGTTAGGGTCTGCGTGGAGCGGCCCATGCGCTACCGGGACACGGCGGCGGGGCTTTCCATTGACCTGGAGCCGGGCTGCCGGGTGCTCAAGGGAGAGGAGGCCGAAGGGTACCTGCGCTTCCGCAAGGACGCCCTGGGGGACATCGGGCGCATCCAGCGGCAGCAGGCCTTTTTCCACGCCCTAAAGGAGCAGCTCCTGACCCCCTCCGGCCTCCTCCGCCTGCCCCGGGCGGTGGCCGCGGTGGAGCCCTACGTGGAGACCGACCTCACCCGGGAGGAGCGGGGGGCCCTTCTGGGCTTCGCCATGAAGCGGCCCGGGCTGGTGAGCCTCCTCCTCCCCGGTCGGTTCGGGGGTGGCTGGGAGGTGGACCGGGACGCCCTGCGCGCCCTTCTGGCCACCTACTTCGGGGAAGAGGCCCCGAAGGAGGAGGCGGCTTTGGGGGGACGGGTGGTGGCCCTGGTCTACGGGCCGGGGCAGGAGGCCCTGGTGGAGAAGGCCCAGGCCCGGCTCGCCGCCCTGGGGCTGAAGACCCTCCGCCATCCCGTGGACCTCGCGCCCACCCGCACCGAGGTCCTGGAGAACGGCCCCGGCCTCCTGGCCCAGGCCCTGGGGAAGGCCCTTGGGGTGCCCTACCGGGTCTCCGGGGAGGCGGTCTTGGGGGCGGACCTCACCTTGAGGCTTGGCGAGGATTTCCCCCTTTAGTAGCATGGGAAGCGCCCGCCGGGGTGGCGGAACGGTAGACGCTGCGGACTTAAAATCCGCTGGGGGGTAGCCCCCGTACGGGTTCGAGTCCCGTCCCCGGCACCAGCGGGGCCCTGGCGAGACCGGGGCCCTGGCCTTTTCCTTGCTATGCTTGAGGGCGTGGGCGCGATCACCCGCTACCTGGAACGGGCCATGGCCCAGGCCCGCTACGACCTCTTGGGTCCAGGCCGCTTTGTGGCCGAGCTGCCCGGGGTAGGGCTTAGGGTAGAGGCCCCGCACCTCGAGGCCGCCCGGGAAGCGCTCCGGGAGGCCCTGGAGGCCTGGCTCGTGGACGCCCTGCGCTCCGGGATCCTTCCCCCGGGGCTGGAGGTTCAGGGGGACCCCCGCCGGGCCCGCTTCCTCGCCCTGGCGGGGGAGATGTGGCGGCTTCTGGAGGAGGAGCCTTCCCCCAAGCCCCTTCCGGAGGCCCCAAGGCCCAAGGGGGCCTTCACCCTGGAGGAGTGGCTCAAGGAGCGGGGCATCCAGGTGGTGCGCAAGCCCGAGCCCGAGGACGAGGAAAAGGAGAAGGTCCTCACCCGCCTGGCCCTCTTCCTGGGGGACCGCTACCCGAGCCTGGAAAAGCTCTACGAGCGCCTCAAGCAAAGCCTCTCCACCAAGCGCCAGTTTGAGCTTTCCCTTGCCGAGGCCACCCAGGAGGAGATCGCCAACTCCACCCAGTTCTGCACCCTTCTCAAGCAGTACGCCTTCCTCACGAGCTACCACTACAAGAGCGAGGAGCGCCGCATCCGGGCCAAGGCCAGCACCGAGGGGTTCGTGCAGAACTTCCTCACCGGGGGATGGCTGGAGCGGTACGTAGCCGAGCGCCTCAGGAAGTACCTCCGCTCCAAAAACCTGCCCCACGAGGTGGCCGTGGGCTACCAGGTGGCCCTTCCCGGTGGGGAGGCCATGGAGCTGGACGTTCTGGCGCGGGTGGGGGACCGGGTCTACTGGTTTGAGGCGAAGACCGGGGAGTTCCAGGCCCACATCGCCAAGTACGCCGGGCTCAAGAAGGTCTTAGGCCTTTCCCAAAAGGAGAGCTTTCTCGTCCTCCTGGGCATGGACCGGACCCGGGCCAAGGAGCTTTCCGCCCTCCACGGGCTCACCGTGGTCAGCCAGGCGGGCTTCCTCGAGGCCTTTCAGGAGGCGCTGGAGGGGAATGGTCCGTAAGGTCCTCCTGGTCATGGGGGGGACCCTGGCCTCGAGGGTCTTGGGCCTCGTGCGCCAGGCGGTCTTCAACGCCCTTTACCCGGACGCCCTCAAGGACGCCTTCAACGTGGCCTACCGGGTGCCGAACCTCCTCCGGGAACTCCTCGCCGAGGGGGCGGTGCAGAACGCCCTCATCCCGCTCCTCAAGAGCCTTCCCCCCGAGGAGGCCAGGGCCTTCGCCCGCCGCTTCGCCGCCTTTCTCCTGGGGGTGAACCTCCTCGTCCTGGGCCTGGGCTACCTCTTCGCCCCCCTCGTGGCGGGGCTTTTGGTGGCGGAAGGGAGCCACCTAAGGGAGCCCGAGGCCTTCGCCCAGGTGGTCTACCTCACCCGTCTCCTCCTCCCCTTCCTCCTCGGCCTCTCCATGGCCGCCCTCTTCTCCGCCCTCACCCAGGCCGAGGAACGCTTCCTGCCCTACGCCCTGGGCCCCATCGCCTTCAACCTGGTGGCCATCGGCCTCATGGTCCTTTTCCCGGGAAATCCCACGGCCCTGGGCCTCTCCGTGGCCCTGGGGGGGCTTCTCCAGGCTTTGGTCCAGCTCCCCTTCCTCCGGGGCTTCCGCCTGGAGTGGCGCTGGCACCAGGCTTTTCTCCCCGCTCTCCTTCGCATGGGGCCCTTCGCCTTCACCACCTCCCTCAGGCAGTTTTTAAACCTGGTCCTCACCAACATCCTTACCCGCTACCCCCCGGCGGCGGTCACGGGCTTCTACAACGCCGAGGTGGTGTTCCAGATGGTCCTGGGCCTCTTCGCCACCAGCCCCGCCATCGCCCTCTTTCCCCGTATGAGCACCCTGAAGGGGGAAGACCTAGGGCGCTTTCTCCGGGGCCCCTTTGAGCGCCTGAGCCTGGTGCTTTCCCTCCTGGGGGGGCTGGTTTCCGGCCTCGCGCCCTTTTTGGTGGTCCTCCTCTTCGGCCTCTTCGGCCCCCTCACCCCGGAGAACCGGGCCTACAGCGCGGAGGTGCTGGCCGCCCTGGGGCTCGCCGTACTTCCCTGGGGGGTGAACACCCTCTTTCTAAGGGGCCTCTACGCCCTGGGGAAGGTGCGGGAAGCGGTGATGGCCAGCGCCCTGGTCTTTCTCCTGAACACCCTGGGCTACTGGCTCTTAAAGGACGCGGGCCTCTTCCTCCTCAACCTGTCCACCGCCCTTGCGGGCTACCTGGGGCTTTTCCTCTACCTGGCGCGCCTTCGGCGGGAAGGGGTTCCGGTGGCCTACGCCCCCCCCTACCTGACCCGGGTCTTCCTTGCGGGGCTTTTGGCCGCCTTCCCGGGGCTTTTGCTGGGGCAGTTTTGGGAAGGGCGGACCCCTAGGGAAGCCCTGCTGCCTCTCGGCCTCGGAGCCTTGGGGGGGGTTGGCCTCTTCCTCCTGGCGGGCTTTCTCCTGGGGCTTCCCCTCAGGGCCCTCGCCAGAGCTCTTTCAGCCGGAAGTAGAGGGGCTTGAGCCGCAAGGAGAAGGCGGGGGCCTCCCAGGGGGTCCAGGCGAAGCGGAGGGGCTTTCCCCCTTCCAGGAGGAGGTTTACGCCCTCTATGGGGATGGGTTCGGGAGCGTACCAGGCGGTGGGGCGGCTCGGGTCGGCGATAAGGAGCAGGCCCCAGGGAAGGCGCACCTCCAGAAGCCCTTCGGGCCCCAGGGCGTAGTCCGCGGTGGGGTCGCGGGCGCCCAAGGGGTCCTCCCCCCGCCTCAGCGCCCCCAGCTCGTAGGTCTTGCGGGGGTAGTCGGTGCCGTCCCGGCCCGTGCGGCGACGGTTGGGCTCCAGGACGAAGGGGACGAAGGGGCCTCCGCCGGGCTTGGTGAACCCCCGGAAGTGGAGGAACTCGGTTCCCGGAAGGCCGTGGGAGAGCTCCCGGTAGGGGTAGTAGTCCTTTTCCACAAGAAGCCTTCCCCCTTCGGGGCCCACCTCGAGGGCGAACTCGGCCCCGAAGCCCTCGGCCACTTGGACCCCTCCCGGCACCGTGTCCAGGTAAAGCTTTAGAGGCAGGGGACCCCGGTAGAGGAGCCAGAGGTACTCGGGATCGGCGTGGGCCTTGAGAAAGCGGCCCTCCTCCCGGAGGAGGAAGGGCACCTTCTCCCACTCCCCGGGGTTGCCGTCTAGGCGGAAAGCCCCCTTGGCGGTGGCGGCGAGAAGCCCGTAGTTCTCCTCGGCGTCCAGGAGGTTGTGCCAGAGGGGGTCCCGCTCCGGGGGGTATTCCAGGTCCATGAAGAGCCAGTTCTTCTTGAACCACTCGTCCAGGAAGGCGAAGACCAAGACCCCGGCCAAACCAGCCGCCTCCACCTCTTGGACGAGCCTTGCGTCCATGAAGGCCTGGGCTTCCTCGGAGTGGCCCCCGTGGTGGAAGCCCTGGGCCTGAAAATGGGCGAGACCTCGGCTGCTTGGGACCCCGGTCTCCCCGATGAGGATGGGTTGATCCCCGTGGTGGCCCTTCAGATCCCGGAGATAGCCGAAGTAGTTGGAGGGGCCGAAGGGCCCCACGGCCTTGCGGTAGGTGGGGTCAAGGTTCATGAAGTCGGGGTAGTAGGGGTAGGCGTGGTAGTTGGCAAAGGTGGTGAAGGGGCTTCCCGGGCGGGGCCGGATCTTAGCCATGTCCAGGCTCACCTGGTCGTTGTTGTACTCCTTGACCGCTTCCTCAGGGACCCGCTCGCCCCTTGCCCTTCTCAGGGCCTTTTCCTCTTCCCGGGTGCTTTCTGTGGGGTGGTGGAGGGGGTCCAGGGTGGGCCAGTTGGACACGGAAAGGGGTCTGGCGGTGCCGTAGGCCTCCCATTCGTACTGGGCCAGGCGGTCCAGGACCTCGGCGAGATAAGCCTCAAAGGGGCTCGCCCCGGGGAGGGCCTCTACAAAGCAGCCCCGGTAGGCCCGCCCCGGGTGGCGCTCGTTGTAGGCGGCCACGGAGTAGGGCTCAAACTCCCGCCCCACCAGGAGGCCCAAAGTCCAAGGGGAGACGTCGGCGGTGTAGTCCCCGTGGGCGTGGCCGGGCTTAGGCGGGCGGCGGAGGTTGCCGTGGAGGGCGTCCAGGACCTCCCGCCCTTCCAGGAGGAACTTTTCCAGGAAGGCGCCCTCCCAGTCCCTGTAGCCCTCCTCCTCGGGGAGTTCCGTCCAGACGCCCTGGAAGAGGTAGAGGGGCCTCTCGGGGTGGGTCAGGTTGTGGAGGAGGAGGGCCCGGTAGAAGGCGGGAGGCAGGAGGGTGTAGACCCGGACGGCGTTGGCCCCCATGCTTCCTAAAAGCTCCAGCCAGGCCCGGTAAAGCCATAGGGCCTCGGGGAACTCCGCGGGGAAGCGCCCTGGGAGGGCCACCCCTAGGTTCACCCCCCGCACCCTTAGGGGCTTTCCCCCCACAAAAAAGGCCCCCTTTTCCGCCCGGAAGGGGGGCGGGGCCTTGCGGGCCTTGGGGGCGGGTGGGGAAGGGGGAGGGAGGGTGCGGAGGATAGGTTCGGCGTCCCTGTAGCCTTGCCGGAGCGCCTCCTCCAGGGCGCTTCTTGCCCCCTCGAGGTCCCCTTTAGCCCTGAGCGCGAGGCCAAAGCCAAAGAGGGCCTCCGCCCCGCCCCGAAGCGTCCCCACCAGGCGGGAGAAGGCGTAGAGGGCCTCCTCTGCCCTTCCCAGGCGCAGGTGGGCGAAGCCCGAAAGGAGGAGAGCCTCTTCCGGGGGGTCGTAGCCCGAAAGGAGGGGCTTGAGGCGGGCCAGGGCCCCTTCCATCTCCCCCCGGGCGTAAAGGGCGCGGGCCTCCTCCAGGGGGGAGGCCAGGGCGAGGCTCCCCAAGAGGAGGAGAGCCAGGACCCTCACCCTTGGGCGGCCTCCTGGATGGCCCGGACGGCCTCGGGGTTCTCCAGGGCGGAGAGGTCCCCGGGGTCCTGGCCCAGGAAGGCGGCCCGGATCACCCGGCGCATCACCTTGGCGTTCCGGGTCTTGGGCAGGTCGGGGACGAAGAGCACCCGCTCGGGGCGGAGGGGCCTTCCCAGGGCCTCCGCCACCTTCTCTGCCACCTCCTCGGCGAGGGCTGGGGAAGGGGTGTGGCCCGGCTGGAGCACGGCGAAGAGGACGATGGCCTCCCCCTTCACCGGGTGGGGCACCCCGATGGCTGCGCACTCCCTTAAGGCGGGGTGGCGGGTGGCGGCGGTCTCCACCTCGGCGGGACCCACCCTTTTCCCCGCCACCTTCAAGGTGTCGTCGGAGCGCCCCAGGATGAAGAAGTGACCCTCCTCGTCCAGGAGGGCCAGGTCCCCGTGGACCCAAACCCCGGGCACCTTATGGAAGTAGGTTTCCAGGTAGCGGGCTTCGTCCTGCCAGAAGCCCCGGGTCATCCCGGGCCAGGGGGCGAGGACGGCGAGCTCCCCCACCCGCCCCACCACGGGCCTTCCCTCCTCGTCCAAGACGGCGGCCTTCATGCCGGGAACGGCGGTGTTAAAGCCCATGGGCTTGATGGGTTTGAGCAGGACGTTTCCCAGAATCCCTCCGGCCACCTCGGTACCGCCGGAGTAGTTGACGATGGGAAGGCGCTCCTTCCCCACGGTGCGGAAGAACCAGAGGTAGGCCTCGAGGTTCCAGGGCTCCCCCGTGGAGCCGAGGACCCTTAAGGAGGAAAGGTCGTGGGCCCCTACGGGTGCCTCGCCATGGGGGATGAGGGCCCGCACCAGGGTGGGGGAGAGGCCCAGGTGGGTGATCCGGTGGGCCGAGGCCATTCGCCAAAGGCGGTCTGGGCCCGGGTAGTCGGGCGCCCCGTCGTAGAGGAAGACGGTGCCTCCCAGGAGGAGCCCCCCCAGGATGGCCCAGGGCCCCATCATCCAGCCCAGGTCAGTGAACCAGAAGAGGCGCTCCCCCTCCCTAAGGTCAAAGAGGAGGGCCATGTCCAAGGCGGCCTTCAGGGGGAAGCCCGCATGGTAGTGCACCGTCCCCTTGGGGCGTCCCGTGGTGCCGGAGGTGTAGATGAGCATGAAGGGGTCCATGCTCTCCATCTCCTCCGGGGAGGAGGCCTCGCCCGAAAGGTCCTGGTAGTCCGCCTCCCCCGCCTCGAGGGGAAGCCCCAGGCGGCGTACCACCAGGAGGCGTTCCGTGCCCGAAAGCCCCAGGGCCTTCCGGGCCTCAAAGAGGAGGGCTACGGGCCTCCCCCGCCTCAGGAAGCCGTCCTGGACGATGAGGAGCCTGGCCTTGGCGTCCTTTAGCCGGACGCTCGCCGCTTCGGCGGCGTAGCCGGAGAAGATGGGGATGGCGATGCCCCCCACCCAGGCGGTGGCCAGGAGGAGAACGGCGGCCTCGAGGCCCATGGGTAGCCAAAGCCCCACCCGGTCCCCCCGTCCCACCCCCATGGCCTTGAGCCCCGCCGCCACCCGGGCCACCTCCCGGTAGAGCTCCCCGTAGCTGAGGCTTCGCGTCTGGCCGTCCTCGGTTTCGTGGATGAGGGCGGGCCGGTCGGGGTCGTGGCGCAGGCAGGCCTCCACCAGGTTGAGCCTCCCCTCCGGGAAGAACCGCGGGAAGGGAAAGTCCCCCTCCACCACCCGGGCGTAGGGTTTACGCCAGGGCAGGCCCAGATGGGTGAAGAACTGGTGGTAGAAGTCCTCGGCCTCCTCTACGCTGTAGCGGTAGAAGGCCTCGTAGTCCTCAAAGCCCAGGGCCTCCATGAAGCGGAAAAGCCGGCCCGTTTGGGCCTCCTCGGGGGAAGGGTACCAGATGGGTTCCATAGGGCTTCCTCCCTACCTCCACAAGCGGAAGCGCCTCTTGGGCTGGGGCCTCTCCGGGGTGGCCTCCGGGGCCTGGCGCAACCCCTCCAAAAAGGCCTTCACCCCCAGGCGCTCCTCGGGGTTCTTGGCCAGAAGCCGCCTCAGGGCCTTGTCCAGGCTTAGAGGCAGGCCCGTGGGGGGCGGGGGCAGGAAGAGGTGGGCGTTTCGGATCTCCTCCAGGGTTTCGCCCCGGAAGGGACGCCTCCCCGTGAGGAGCTCGTAGGCCATTACCCCAAAGGCGTAGGCCTCGCTCTTTTCACTGGGCAGGCCTCCTAGGAAGAGCTCAGGGGCCAGGTAGTGGGGGCTTCCCGCATACTCGGGGGTGCGGTCTAAAAGGGGTCTCAGGGTGCCCAGGTCCCCTAGTTTATAGACCCCGTCCTCCACGAACACGTTAGAGGGCTTGATGTCTTGGTGGAGAAACCCCTTCTCGTGGAGGTAGAGCAGGGCTTCGCCTACGTGCAGGAGGGCTTTCACCGCCTCCTCCCGGGGCAGGGGGCGCTGCAGGAGGTGGGCCTCGAGGGTCCCCTGGGGGAAGTACTCCAGGGCGAGAAAGGCTTCCTCCCCAAAGGGCACGCCGGCCAGGCCCCGCACTAGGTAGGGGTGCCTGAGGGAGAGGGCAAGGGAGACCTCGCGGGCGAAGCGCTCCTGCCGTTTCGGGTCCTGGCGCACCTCCTTGCGCGGGAGCTTGAGGGCCACCTTTTCCCCCGTGGGGGCCTCGGCCAGGTACACCTGGGCGGACTGCCCCAGGCCGAGGAGCATCAAGAGCCGGAAGTCCTTGCGCCTCAGGCTAGTCAAGGACCAGCACCCCTCCTGGCTTCAGGGCGTGCCCCTCCACGCCCCGCTCCTTGGCCCTCCGGGCGAAGGCCTCCCCGTCTTGCTGAATGGGGGGGAAGGTGTTGTAGTGGATGGGCACCACCCTTTTGGGCCTCAGGAGGTCCAGGGCCTTCAGGGCATCCTCGGGGCCCATGGTGAAGTGGTCGCCGATGGGGAGGAGGGCCAGGTCTAGCTGGAGCTCGCCGATAAGGCGCATGTCGGAGAAGAGGGCGGTGTCCCCCGCGTGGTAGATGCGCTTGCCCCCAAGTTCCACCACCACCCCCATGGGCATCCCCCCGTAAGTGCCGTCGGGGAAGCTAGAGGAGTGCCAGGCAGGCACCCACTTGAGCCAGCCCCCCGCAAAGCGGTAGGTGCCGCCCAGGTTCATGGGGAGGCTCTTCGCCCCGTGCTTCTCCGCGTAGGTGGCGATCTCAAAGGTGGAGACCACCGTCCCGCCCTTCTTGGAGAGGGCCACGCTGTCGCCAAAGTGGTCCCCGTGGGCGTGGGTGACCAGGATGAGGTCGGCCTGCACCTCGGCCAAAGAGGCCGCCGCCATAGGGTTCCCCGTGAGGAAAGGGTCTATGACGATACGGGTCTTCCCGTCCGTGAGGAGGACCGCCGAGTGGCCCAGATACCGCACCTCCACCATACGCCACCTCCTTTGCCGCCACTATACCCCGACGCCCCTTTGTTGGGAAAGGGTCTTTTCCAGGGCGTGGAAGAAGACGGCCTGGAGTAGGCGGAAAAAGGCCCTTTCTCCCCAGCTCTTCCCTTCGGGGAGGGCCAGGGCCACCTCCAGCTTGAGGAGAAGCCCCTCCCTTTGGGGCTGGACCTCTCCTCCCACCTCCAGGCAGGGAGGGGGAAGGGGGAGGGGGCGTAGCCTGAGCCCCTCGAGGCGGCTTTGGAAGGCGAGGCGGATCTCCCCTAAGACGGGGTTTTCCTGCCGCAGGACACCCTTGAGCACCCCCCCGTCCCAGGAGAGCTCCAGCGGGAGCCCCTCCGGGCCTGCCCCACCCGGGCCGAGGAGGAGCTGGAACCCGGCGCTCATCCTTCCACCCACTCCACCCGCACCTTTCCCTCCCGGGCGAGTCGGGCCGCCTCCTGGTCGGGAAGGTTCAGGAGGCGGGGGAGCTCCCGAAAGCGGGGCGTGGCCGAGGCCAGGCCCACCCGCACCACCAGGACCTCCTCTTCCTCCGCCCGGCCCATGCGCCAGACCAGGTGCTGGCCTAGGGCTTCCAAAAGGTCCTTCTCCACATCCCTCAGTGTACCCGGACCAGGGGAGGCGAAGGGGGCCTGGCCCTCAGAGGACCTCCAGCAGGGCGAACTTGAGGTAGTGCGTCTCGGGGTGGTTGAGCAGGACCGGGTGGTCCGGGGGCTGGCCCCGCTTCTCCAGAACCCTGAGCACCCGGTGGGCGTCCATGGCCGCCTCCTTGAGCATCTCGTAGAAGAGGGGCTCGGTCAGGTGGTGGCTGCAGCTCGCCGTGGCCAGGGTCCCTCCCTCCTTCAGGAGCTTGATGGCCCGCAGGTTGATCTCCTTGTAGGCCCGGTAGGCCCTTTCCAGGTCCTTCTTGCCCTTGGCGAAGGCCGGGGGGTCCAGGACCACGAGGTCAAAGCGCTCCCCCGCCTTTTCTAGGTCCCGCAGGAGGTCAAAGGCGTTGGCCTCGAGGGTCCTTAAGCGGAGGCCGTTCAGCCTGGCGTTTTCCTCCGCCCGGGCCAGGGCCTCTTGGGAGCTATCCACGGCCAGCACCTCCTGGAACCCAAGGGCCAGGTGCAGGGCGAAGCCCCCTGCGTAGCTGAAGACGTCCAGGGCCCGCTCGCCCCGGAACCGCTCCATCAGGATGCGGTTCTCCCGCTGGTCCAAAAACGCCCCCGTCTTCTGCCCCCCCCTCAGGTCCACCAGGTAGCGCACCTGGCCCTCCCGCACCGTCACCCGTTCGGGGACCTCGCCCCGCAACGGGCGCACGTAGAGGGGGAGGCCCTCCAGGGTGCGGGCCTTGGCGTCGTTTTTGGCCAGGACGCTTTGGACGTAGGGCCCAAGGAGCTCCGCCACCCGCGGGAGCAGGGGTTCCCAGGCGTAGGCGGTGGCCTGGACCACGGCGTGGCCCGCATAGTAGTCCACCACCAGGCCGGGGAGGAGGTCCCCCTCGGCGTGGGCGAGGCGCCAACCCCCCTCGGGCTCCTTGGCCAGGGCCTCCTCCCGCCGCGCCAGGGCCTGCCTCAGGTTGGCGAGGAGGGCCTCTTCCGGGTCCTCCCTCCAGGCCTTGCCAAAGCGAAAGGCCCGTACCGCGAGGTCCGTATGGGGGTTGTAAAGGGCCAGGGCCAGGAAGCGCTTCCCCCAGTAGACGGGAAAGAGCCCGGGCGCCTCCGGACCGGAGACCACGTCCCTTCGGAAGACCCAAAGATGGCGGGCTAAGAGCCTCTCGGCGCCGCGCTCGTTGACGAGAATCCGCACCGCCTAAGTATACTTAGGCGGGGTTGGTTGACGCTTGCCCCCATGGCCGGTATCATGGCCGGCGGGCGCGATTTGCGCATCTTTTCACATAGGGAGGGGCGATGGGAGGCCTGGGACTCATACGGACCCTAGCGGAGAAGGAGAGGGAGCTCCTTGCCCGCCTCGAGGCCGCCAAAAAGGAGGCCGAGGAGCTGGTGAAGCGGGCGGAGGCCGAGGCCAGGGCCCTTTTGGAGGAGGCGGAGGCCAAGGCCAGGGCCCTGGAGGCCGAGTACCGGGAGAGGGAGCAGAAGGAGACGGAGGCCCTCCTGGCCCGCTACCGGGCCCGGGCGGAGGCCGAGGCCGAGGCGGTGAGGGAAAGGGCCCGGGCTCGGCTGGAGGAGGCGGCGGCTTTGGTCTTGAAGGAGGTCCTCCCGTGATCGCCCCCATGGAGAAGCTGGTCCTGGCCGGGCCCAGGGGCCGGGCCAAGGGGCTTCTCCAGAGCCTCCAGCAGGCGGGGGTGGTGCATCTGGAGACCCTGCGGGTGGAGGCGCTCTCCGAGTACCGCCTCTCCCCCGAGGAGCGGGAGGAACTCAGGCGCTGGGAGGCCGTGGCCGCGGGGGCGGAGCATACCCTTGCCCTCCTGGGGCGGGAGCCCGAGCCCGGAAGGCCTTTTCCGGAGGGGCTGGAGGCGGCCGAGGGGGCCTTGGCCCCCATCCAGAGGCAGGCGGAGGGCCTCGCCCGGGAACGGCAGGAGCTGGAGGAGGAGCTTGCCCTGGCCCAGACCTACCTTGAGCCCCTGGAGAAGCTCGCGGCCATGGCCCATGGCCTGGACAAAAGCCCCTTTTTCCGCGTCCTGCCCTTCCTCCTCACGGAGAAGGAGCTTCCCCTGGTGGAGGAGGCCTTGAAAAAGGCCCTGGAGGACCGCTTTCTCCTGGCCGCAGAGCCCTACGCCAAGGGGCTCGCCGCCTTGCTGGTGGTCCACCGCCGGGACCAGGAGGCGGCCAAGGCGGCCCTCTCCCGCGCAGGCATGGCCGAGCTCCGCCTGAGCGGGCCCTACGCCGATCTCCCCCTTTCCGAGGCGGCGAGGCGGCTTAAGGCGCGGTCCGAGGCCATGCCCAGGGAGCTTTCCGAGGTGCGGCAAGCCCTCTTCAAGCTGGCCCTCGAGGCCGCCTCCACCCTGCAGAGCCTCTGGACCCGGGCCAAGGACGAGGTGGCCCGTTTGAAGGCGCTGGAGGAGCTGGCCTCGGGCCGCTTTGGCTTTGCCCTCTTGGGCTACGTGCCCGTGAAGGCCAAGCCCAGGGTGGAGGAGGCCCTCGCCCGGCACAAGGACGAGGTGGTCTACGCCTTTGAGCCTGTGGACGAGCACCACGAAAGGGACCGGGTGCCCGTTACCCTGGATAACCCCCCTTGGGTCAAGCCTTTTGAGCTTTTGGTGAGTTTCCTCAACACCCCCAAGTACGGCTCCTTTGACCCCACCCCTGTGGTCCCCATCTTCTTCCCCTTTTGGTTCGGCATGATCGTGGGGGACATCGGCTACGCCCTCCTCTTCCTCCTGGTGGGGCGGTGGCTTTCCGGCTACGCCAGGCGGAACGAACCCCTGAAGGTTGACCTTTTTGCCCTCAAGCTCAAGCCCCCGGTCCTCCGCCACCTGGTCTACATCTTGAACTGGATGGTCTTCTGGACCGCCCTTTGGGGGGTGATCTACGGGGAGTTCTTCGGCACCTTTCTGGAGCGCCTCGGGGTCTTCGGCACCCCCGAGCACCCCGGCCTCATCCCCATCCTCATTCCCAGGATAGACACGGCCAGGACCGCCAACCTCCTCATCCTTCTCTCCGTGGCCTTCGGCGTGGTCATGGTCTTCTACGGGCTCCTCCTCAGGGCCTTCCTCGGCCTGAAGCACCGGCACATGGCCCACTTCTGGGAGGGGGTAGGGTACCTAGGGGGGCTTGTGGGCCTCCTGGCCCTGGCCGCCTCCTACCTGGGCAACCTCCAGGCGGTCTGGCTGCAGGTCCTCATGTACCTGGGGTTCGGCGCCTTCCTGCTCTCGGTCCTCATGAGCCGCATCTGGCTCATGGTCCCGGAGATCTTCACCCAGGCGGGGCATATCCTCTCCCACATCCGTATCTACGCCGTGGGGGCGGCGGGCGGGATCCTGGCGGGCCTTCTCACGGACGTGGGCTTCGCCTTGGCGGAGCGGCTGGGCCTTCTGGGCGTGCTCCTGGGCCTTGCGGTGGCGGGGGCCCTGCACCTTCTCATCCTCCTCCTCACCACCCTGGGGCACATGCTCCAGCCCATCCGTCTCCTCTGGGTGGAGTTCTTCACCAAGTTCGGGTTTTATGAGGAGAACGGCAGGCCTTACCGGCCGTTCAAAAGCGTCCGCGAGACGCAGTAGGGAGGGATAGAGATGAAGAAGCTTTTGGTGTTCTTGTTGGTGGCGGTGTTCGGCGCGCTGGCTTTTGCGGCGGAGGGGCAGGCGGCCTCCGGCGGCCTGGACCGGGGGCTTATTGCCGTGGGCATGGGGCTTGCGGTGGGCTTAGCCGCCCTCGGCACGGGCGTGGCCCAGGCCCGGATTGGAGCGGCGGGCGTGGGGGCCATCGCTGAGGACCGGGGCAACTTCGGTACCGCCCTGATCTTCCTCCTCCTGCCCGAAACCCTGGTGATCTTCGGCCTCCTCATCGCCTTCATCCTGAACGGCAAGCTCTGAGCCGTTTCTCGGGCCAGGCCCCCCTCGAGGTCGGGCTTGGCCCTTTCCCAAGGAGGGGAGATGTCTAAGCTGGAAGCCATTCTGAGCCAGGAGGTGGAGGCGGAGATCCAGGCCCTCCTGGCCGAGGCCAGGGGGAAGGCGGAGGCCTTGAGGCGGGAGGCGGAGGCCAAGGCCATGGCCCTCCTCGAGGGGCGAAGGCGGGCCCTCGAGGCGGCCTTCCAGGCGGCCCTCCGCCGGGCAGAGAGCGCCGGGGAGCTCCTCCTGGCCACCGCTCGGGCCGAGGCCAGGGGGGAGATGCTTAACGAGGTGAAGGCGCGGGTCCTGGCGGCCCTGAGGGACCTTCCTTCCCGGCCCGAGTGGCCCGAGGTGGTGCGAAAGCTGGCCGAGGAGGCCCTTTCCGCCCTTCCCGAGCCCGAGGCCCTGGCCTCCCACCCGGAAAACCTGCCCCACCTCGAGGCCTTGGCCCAGGGGAAGCTGGAGCTCAAGCCGGACCCTGCCCTGCGCCTGGGGGTGCGGGCCATCGGCAAGGGGGGCAGGACCCAGGTGGAAAACGCCTTGGAGGGCCGGCTGGAGCGGGCCTGGGACGCCCTCTCCTCGAGGGTGGCCCAGGTGCTTTGGGGCTAGGCCATGGCGGACGACTTCGGCTACCTGAACGCCCGGGTTCGGGCGAGGCGGCAGACCCTCCTCAAGGAGAGCTTCTTCCAGGAGGCCCTGGACCTTTCCTTTAGCGACTTCCTACGCCTTCTCTCCGAGACCGTCTATGGCCCTGAGCTTTCCGGGCAGTCCCTGGCCGAAGTGGACCGGGCCATCGCCCGCACCCAGGCGCGGCTTCTCGGGGACCTGCCGCGGCTGGTGGGGGGGGAGGCGCGGGAGGCGGTCCGCCTTCTCCTCCTGCGCCACGACCTGGCCAACCTGCAGGCGGTCCTCCGGGCCAAGGCCACGGGCCGCCCCTTTGAGGAGGTGCTCCTCCTTCCGGGTACCCTGAAGGAGGCCCTCTGGCGCCAGGCCTACGAGGCCCAGGACGCCGCGGCCATGGCCCAGGTCCTGGCCGTCCCCGGCCATCCTTTGGCCCGGGCCTTGCGGGAGGTGCTCCGGGAGACCCAGGACCTCTCCCGGGTGGAGGCCCTGGTGGCCAAGCGCTTCTTTGAGGACGTGGTCAAGGCCGCCAAGGGCCTCGAGGAGGCCTTCCTCAAGGACTACCTTTCCCTGGAGGTGGACGGGGAGAACCTGCGCACCGCCTTCAAGCTCCAGGGGCAGGAGGTGGCCCCGGAGGCCCTCTTCATCCGGGGCGGACGCTTCGTGGACAGGGTCCGTTTCGCCCGGCTTCTGGAGGGGGACTACGCCGTCTTGGATGAGCTTTCCGGGACTCCCTTTGCTCCTTTGGCCGGGGTGCGGGACCTCAAGGAGCTGGAGCGGCGCCTCCGCTGCCTCCTCCTGAGGGAGGCGGCCAAGGGGGCGAGCGACCCCCTGGGGGCGGGCCTGGCCTTGGCCTACGTGAAGGAGCGGGAGTGGGAGGCCGTGCGCCTCAGGCTCCTCGCGCGCCGGGCCTACTACGGCCTCCCCCGGGCCCAGGTGGAGGAGGAGGTGACCTGTCCGTGAGGATCGCCGTGATCGCGGACCCCGACACCGCCTCGGGCTTCCGGCTCGCGGGCCTCGAGGCCTTCGGCGCCCTTACCCCCGAGGAGGCCCGGGCCCGCCTGGAGGAGGCGGTAGCCAAGGGGGTGTACGCCCTGGTGGCCGTGGACCAGGCGCTCCTTCCCGACCCCGAGCGGGCGGTGGAGCGCCTCATGCGGGGCAGGGACCTGCCCGTGCTTTTGCCCATCGCGGGGCTGAAGGAGGCCTTCCAAAACCCCGACGTGGAGGCCTACATGCGCGAGCTGGTGCGCCGGACCATTGGCTTTGACATCAAGCTCTAAAATGGAGGGAAGATGATCCAAGGGGTGATCCAGAAGATCGCGGGCCCGGCGGTGATCGCCAAGGGGATGCTGGGGGCCCGGATGTACGACATCTGCAAGGTGGGGCACGAGGGGCTGGTGGGGGAGATCATCCGCCTGGACGGGGACACCGCCTTCGTCCAGGTCTACGAGGACACCTCGGGCCTCAAGGTGGGGGAGCCCGTGGTTTCCACCGGCCTTCCCCTGGCGGTGGAGCTCGGCCCCGGGATGCTCAACGGCATCTACGACGGCATCCAGCGCCCCCTGGAGCGCATCCAGGAGAAGACCGGGATCTACATTACCCGGGGCGTGGTGGTCCATGCCCTGGACCGGGAGAAGCGGTGGGCCTGGACGCCTAAGGTGAAGCCCGGGGACGAGGTGCGGGGGGGCATGGTCCTGGGCACGGTGCCCGAGTTCGGCTTCACCCACAAGATCCTGGTACCCCCCGAGGTGCGGGGCCGGGTGAAGGAGGTGAAGCCCGCCGGGGAGTACACGGTGGAGGAGCCGGTGGTGGTCCTGGAGGACGGCACCGAGCTCAGGATGTACCACACCTGGCCGGTGCGGCGGGCGCGGCCCGTCCAGAGGAAGCTGGACCCCAACACCCCCTTCCTCACCGGGATGCGCATCCTGGACGTCCTCTTCCCCGTGGCCATGGGGGGCACCGCCGCCATTCCGGGGCCTTTCGGGAGCGGCAAGACCGTGACCCAGCAGTCCCTGGCCAAGTGGTCCAACGCCGACGTGGTGGTCTACGTGGGCTGCGGCGAGCGGGGGAACGAAATGACGGACGTCCTCGTGGAGTTCCCCGAGCTCACCGACCCCAAGACGGGGGGGCCTTTGATGCACCGCACCGTCCTCATCGCCAACACCTCCAACATGCCCGTGGCCGCCCGCGAGGCCAGCATCTACGTGGGCGTGACCCTTGCCGAGTACTTCCGCGACCAGGGGCTTTCCGTGGCCCTCATGGCGGATTCCACCAGCCGCTGGGCCGAGGCGCTTCGTGAGATCTCTAGCCGCCTCGAGGAGATGCCCGCGGAGGAGGGGTATCCCCCCTACCTCGCCGCCAGGCTCGCCGCCTTCTACGAGCGCTCGGGCAAGGTGATCACCCTGGGGGGCGAGGAGGGGGCGGTGACCATCGTGGGGGCCGTCTCCCCCCCGGGCGGCGACATGTCCGAGCCCGTCACCCAGTCCACCCTGCGCATCGTGGGCGCCTTCTGGCGGCTGGACGCCTCCCTGGCCTTCCGCCGCCACTTCCCCGCCATCAACTGGAACGGCTCCTACAGCCTTTTCACCTCCGCCCTGGACCCCTGGTACCGGCAGAACGTGGCGGAGGACTACCCCGAGCTTCGGGACGCCATCTCCGAGCTCTTGCAGCGGGAGGCGGGCCTCCAGGAGATCGTCCAGCTGGTGGGGCCGGACGCCCTCCAGGACGCCGAGCGCCTGGTCATTGAGGTGGGCCGGATCATCCGCGAGGACTTCCTGCAGCAGAACGCCTACCACGAGGTGGACGCCTACTGCTCCATGCGAAAGGCCTACGGCATCATGAAGATGATCCTCGCCTTCTACAAGGAGGCGGAGGCGGCCATCCGCCGCGGGGTGTCCATAGACGAGGTCCTGGGGCTTCCCGTGGTGGAGCGGATCGGCCGGGCCCGCTACGTGGGCGAGGAGGCCTTCCCCGCCTACTTTGAGGAGGCCATGAGGGAGATCCAGGGGGCCTTCAAGGCCCTGGCCTAGGAGGGAAGCATGGACCTCTTGAAGAAGGAGTACACCGGCGTCACGTACATCTCGGGGCCCCTCCTTTTCGTGGAGAACGCCAAGGACCTCTCCTACGGGGCCATCGTGGACATCCGGGACGGCACGGGTCGGGTCCGCGGCGGCCAGGTGATTGAGGTTTCCGAGGAGTACGCGGTGATCCAGGTCTTTGAAGAGACCACGGGCCTGGACCTCGCCACCACCACGGTGAGCCTGGTGGAGGACGTGGCGAGGCTCGGCGTCTCCAAGGAGATGCTGGGCCGCCGCTTTAACGGCATCGGCAAGCCCATTGACGGCCTCCCCCCCATCACCCCGGAGAAGCGCCTGCCCATCGTGGGCCTGCCCCTGAACCCCGTGGCCCGGAAGAAGCCAGAGCAGTTCATCCAGACCGGCATCTCCACCATTGACGTGATGAACACCCTGGTGCGGGGGCAGAAGCTCCCCATCTTCTCCGGCTCGGGGCTTCCCGCCAACGAGATCGCCGCCCAGATCGCCCGTCAGGCCACGGTGCGCCCGGACCTCTCGGGGGAGGGGGAGGAGGAGGAGCCCTTCGCCGTGGTCTTCGCCGCCATGGGCATCACCCAGCGGGAGCTCTCCTACTTCATCCAGGAGTTTGAGCGCACGGGGGCCCTAAGCCGCTCCGTACTTTTCCTCAACAAGGCGGACGACCCCACCATTGAGCGGATCCTCACCCCCCGCATGGCCCTCACCGTGGCCGAGTACTTGGCCTTTGAGCACGATTACCACGTCCTCGTTATCCTCACGGACATGACCAACTACTGCGAGGCCCTGCGGGAGATCGGGGCGGCCCGCGAGGAGATCCCGGGGCGCCGCGGCTACCCCGGCTACATGTACACCGACCTGGCCACCATCTACGAGCGGGCCGGGGTGGTGCAGGGCAAGAAGGGCTCTGTGACCCAGATCCCCATCCTCTCCATGCCCGACGACGACCGCACCCACCCCATCCCCGACCTTACGGGTTACATCACCGAGGGGCAGATCCAGCTCTCCCGGGAGCTCCACCGGAAGGGCATCTACCCGCCCATTGACCCCCTGCCCTCCCTCTCCCGGCTCATGAACAACGGCGTGGGCAAGGGCAAGACCCGGGAGGACCACAAGCAGGTCTCCGACCAGCTCTACTCCGCCTACGCCAACGGGGTGGACATAAGGAAGCTCGTGGCCATCATCGGGGAGGATGCCCTCACGGAGAACGACCGCCGCTACCTGCAGTTCGCCGACGCCTTTGAGCGGCACTTCATCAACCAGGGGCAGCAGAACCGTCCCATTGAGGAGAGCCTGAAGATCGCCTGGGCCCTCCTCTCCATGCTGCCCCAGGGGGAGCTCAAGCGGATTTCCAAGGACCACATCGGCAAGTACTACGGCCAGAAGCTGGAGGAGATCTGGGGCGCGCCCCAGGCCCTGGACTAAGGGGGGGTAGATGAGCCAGGTGAGCCCCACCCGGATGAACCTGCTGCAGAGGCGGGGGCAGCTCCGCCTGGCGCAGAAGGGGGTGGATCTCCTCAAGAAGAAACGGGACGCCCTGGTGGCGGAGTTCTTCGGCCTGGTGCGGGAGGCCATGGAGGCCAGGAAGGCGCTGAACCAGGCGGCGAGGGAGGCCTACTCCGCTCTCCTCCTGGCCCAGGCCTTTGACGGCCCGGAGGTGGTGGCCGGGGCCGCCCTCGGGGTGCCCCCCCTCGAGGGAGTAGAGGCGGAGGTGGAAAACGTCTGGGGGAGCAAGGTGCCGAGGCTCAGGGCGGCCTTCCCGGAGGACCGCCTCTCCCCCCTGGGCACGCCCACGTACACCCTCGAGGCGCAACGGGCCTTCCGCCGCTACGCCGAGGCCCTGATCCGGGTGGCCAACACCGAGACCCGCCTCAAGCGGATCGGCGAGGAGATCAAGAAGACCACCCGCCGGGTGAACGCCCTGGAGCAGGTGGTCATTCCCGGGATCCGCTCCCAGATCCGCTTCATCCAGCAGGTGTTGGAGCAAAGGGAAAGGGAGGACACCTTCCGCCTCAAGCGCATCAAGGGAAAGATGGAGGCCCGGGAGGAAGAGCCCGGGGCTTAGCGCCGCCCCCCCTTCCGAAAAGACCGACCCCGGGCGCAGGCCCGGGGTCTTTAGGATCCGGGTGTTAGCTCGCCCTGGCCTCCTTGAGCATGTGAAGGAGCACGGTTTGGAGGATGCCGCCGTTTTTGTAGTAGTCCACCTCTACGGCGGTGTCCAGGCGGGCCTTGGCCCGGAAGCGCACCTCGGTGCCGTCCTCCCGGCGGGCCACCACCTCCACGAGCTTCCCCGGGCTAAGGTCCTCGAGGCCCAGAATGTCGTAGGTCTCGTAGCCGGTAAGCCCCAGGGTCTCCCGGTTCTCCCCAGGGAGGAACTCCAGGGGAAGGACGCCCATGCCCACCAGGTTGGAGCGGTGGATCCGCTCGTAACTTTCCGCCAGCACGGCCCTGATGCCCAAGAGGTAGGTGCCCTTGGCGGCCCAGTCGCGGCTACTGCCGGTGCCGTACTCCTTCCCGGCGATGACGAGAAGGGGGGTTCCCTCGGCCTTGTAGCGCATGGCGACGTTGTAGACAAAGTCTATGTCCCCCTCGGGGAGCTTCTTGGCGTAGCCGCCCTCTATCCCGTCCAGCATGAGGTTCTTGATGCGGATGTTGGCGAAGGTGCCCCGCATCATCACCTCGTGGTTGCCCCGCCTCGAGCCGTAGGAGTTGAAGTCCTCCGGCTTAACCCCCTTGGACAGGAGGTACTGGCCGGCGGGGCTCTTTACCGGGATGGCCCCGGCGGGCGAAATGTGGTCCGTGGTGACCGAGTCGCCCAGGACCAGGAGGACCCTGGCCCCCCGGATGTCCTTCACCTCCCGCTGGCCCAGGTCCTCAAAGAAGGGGGGGTTTTGGATGTAGGTGCTTTCGGGGTCCCAGCGGTAGAGCTCCCCGGTGGGGGCAGGGAGGGCCTGCCAGCGCTCATCCCCCTCAAAGACCCGGCTGTACTCTTTGCGGAAGAGCTCGGGGTCCAGGGTCTTCTGGATGGTCTCCTGAATTTCTTCCATGGAAGGCCAGATATCCTTGAGGTAGACCGGCCTTCCGTTGGGGTCGTGGCCCAGGGGCTCCGTGACGAAGTCCACGTCCATCCGCCCGGCCAAGGCGTAGGCCACCACCAGCATGGGGCTTGCCAGGTAGTTGGCCCGCACATGGGGGTTGATGCGCCCCTCAAAGTTGCGGTTCCCGGAGAGGACCGCGGCCACCACCAGGTTCCCCTCCTCCACCGCCTTGGCGATGTCCTCGGGAAGGGGTCCGGAGTTGCCGATGCAGGTGGTGCACCCGTAGCCCACCAGGTGGAAGCCCAGGGCCTCGAGGAAGGGAAGCAGGCCGCTGTTCTCCAGGTAGTCCGTCACCACCTTGGAGCCCGGGGCCAGGGAGGTCTTCACCCAGGGCTTCCGGTCCAGCCCCGCCTCCACCGCCTTCTTGGCGAGAAGCCCCGCCCCCAGCATCACCGAAGGGTTGGAGGTGTTGGTGCAGCTGGTGATGGCCGCGATGACCACCGAGCCGTGGCCCAGCTCAAACTCCTCGTCCTGCCGCTTCACCAGGACCTTTTTCCCAAGCTCCCCCTCGGAAAGCCCGAAGCCCCTTTCCTTGACCGGCTTGGTCAGGTGGGCGAGGAAGCTTTGCTTCACCTCCTTGAGGGGCACCCGGTCCTGGGGGCGCTTGGGGCCGGCGAGGGAGGGCTCCACCGCGCTTAGGTCCAGCTCCAGGTGCTCGGAGTACTGGACCTTCCCCTCGGCCTCGGGGGTGCGGAAGAGGCCCACCGCCTTGGTGTAGGCCTCCACCAGCTCCACCAGCTCCTCGGGGCGGCCCGTGAGGCGGAGGTAGTTCAGGGTTTCCTCGTCCACGGGGAAGAAGCCCATGGTGGCCCCATACTCCGGGGCCATGTTGGCGATGGTGGCCCGGTCCGCCAGGGAGAGTTTGGAGACCCCGGGGCCATAGAACTCCACGAACTTGCCCACCACCCCGTGCTTGCGGAGCATCTCGGTGACGGTGAGGACCAGGTCCGTGGCCGTGGCCCCCTCGGGCAACTCCCCGTAAAGCTTGAAGCCCACCACCTTCGGGGCCAGCATGTAGTAGGGCTGGCCCAGCATCACCGCCTCGGCCTCAATGCCCCCTACGCCCCAGCCCAGGACGCCCAGGCCGTTCACCATGGTGGTGTGGCTATCGGTCCCCACCAGGCTATCGGGGAAGGCGAGGGTGAGGCCATCCCGCTTCCCGGTCATCACCACCTTGGCCAGGTACTCGAGGTTGACCTGGTGGACGATGCCCGTGCCCGGGGGCACCACCCGGAAGTTCTCCAGGGCCTTCTGGGCCCACTTCAGGAGCAGGTAGCGCTCCCGGTTCCTTTCGTACTCCTTCTCCACGTTGTAGAAGAAGGCGTAGGCGGTGCCGAAAGCGTCCACCTGGACCGAGTGGTCAATCACCAGGTCAGCGGGCACCACGGGATTGATCCGCTTCGGGTCCCCACCCTTGGCCTGGATGGCGTCCCGCATGGCCGCCAGGTCCACCACCGCCGGAACCCCGGTGAAGTCCTGGAGGATCACCCGGGCGAGCTTCAGGGGGACGTTGATCTCCCCGGGCTCCGGCTGCCAGCGGGCCAGGGCCTCTATGTCCTCCCGGGTGACCTGGTAGCCGTCCTCGTTGCGGAGGAGGCTTTCCAGCATCACCCGGATGGAGAAGGGGAGGCGGGAAACCTCCGCCACGCCCTTCCGCTCTAGCTCCAAGAGGTCGTGGTAGCCGTAGGTGCCACTTCGGGTCTTCAGGGTCTTTAGGGTCTGGAAGCTGTCCTTCATGAGCCCTCCTTTCCCTTCCCCCTAGGGGAAAAGGGACCACCGCTTGGACTTTGGGGGAAGTCAGCCTTCCGAGGGGGGGCGCCCGCCCCGGCGCTTTCCACTATAGCACTTCGCACCCCCAGGACCGGGAGGGGCTTGGGCGGCGCCTCCCACCCCAGACCCTCGAGGAAGAGGAGCACCTCCCGGCGAACCTCCTCCCAAAGGGCCTCCCTGGGCCTTCGGAGGGGCCGGTCGCCCCTTTGGGCCCCGTAGGCCCCGAAGCCCGCGTGGTTGAGCCCCGCCACGTAGACCACCCGCGCCCCCTGGGGGAGGCGCTTGGCCTTCTCCCGCGCCTCCTCTAGGGGCAGAAGGCCATCTTCTGTGCCGTAGACCGCCAGGGTGGGGAAGCCCTCCCGGGAGAGGTCGCCCTCGGGGTAGCTGGCAAGGAGGATCAGGGGCAGCCCTTCCCTGGCCGCTACCTCCGCCGCCACCACCCCCCCGAGGCTGTGCCCCCCCACCACCAGGGGCAGGTCGGGGAAGCCCCGGGCCACCTCCAGGGCCCGCTCCTTGCGGAGGAGGGCCAGGCCCGCGGGCACCTTGAGGAGGGCCACGCCGTACCCTGCCTCCCGCAGGGGAGCGAGCAGGGGGGCGTAGGCCCGGGGGTCCACCCGGGCCCCGGGGTAAAAGGCCAAGAGGGCCTTGGCCCTGGGGGGGAGGAGGAGGAAGGCCTCGGGGGTCTCCCGGGCTCCCTGCAGGGCCGCCAGGGCCAAGGCCTCCGCAGGGTAGGGCCGGAGGAGGTAGCGGCTTGCCCCCACCAGCCCAAGGCCTAGGGCCAGGGGCCCCAAGAGGAGAAGGAGAAGGGTCCGGTTCAGGTGAGGATCACCTCCCGCTTGGCCCTGCGGCCCTCAAAGGCGTAGAAGGCGGCGGGCACCACGAAGAGGGTGAGGAGGGTGGAGGAGAGAAGGCCCCCTAGGATGACGACCCCGAGGGGCCTCCGGTACTCCGCTCCCTCGCCCGTGCCGAGGAGGAGGGGCAGGCTGATGATGAGGACGGTGAGGGTGGTCATGAGGATGGGGCGGAGGCGGAGCCTCGCCGCCTCCACCAAAGCCTCCCTCAGGGGCATCTCCTGCATCCTCCGCACGGCGAAGTCCAGGAGGAGGATGGCGTTTTTGGTCACCAAGCCGATGAGCATCACCACCCCCAGGACGCTGATCACGTCCAGGCCGGTCCCCAGGAGGTAGGTGAGCCAGAAGGCCCCCACCAGGGCCAAGGGCACGGGGAGGAGGAGGTAGAGGGGGTAGCGCCAGGCGTTGAACTGGCTGGCGATGACGAGGTAGTTGAGGGCGAGGGCCAGGAGGAAGGCCAGGGGGGCAAGGCGGAGGAGGTCTCCCGTGAAGCCGGTGAGGCCGGTGGCCTGGAGCTCCACCCCGTTTCCCAAAAGCCCCTGGGCCCTGAGTTCCCCCTCGAGCTCCCGCTGCACCTGGAGGCTCCCCGGGGCCTCGGGGCGCAGGTTGATGTTGATCCCGGCGGCGTAGGCCTGGTTGCGGCGGGAGATGAGGGTGGGGCCCGGCTTCTCCACGAAGCGCCCCAGGCTCCCCAGGGGCAGGAAGGCCTGGAGGGCCGGGGCGTAGACGGGAAGGGAAAGGAGGTCGGCTTCCCCGGAAAGGCGCAACGGGTCGGCCCGGACGAGGATGGCGAGCTCCTCCCCGTCCCGCCTCGCCGTGGCCGCCTGGGTCCCCGACAGGTAAAGCCTTAGGGCCTGGGCCAGGTCCTGAGGGGTGAGGCCGGTGCCGGAAAGCCTCGCCGGGTCGGGGACAAAGACCCGTTCCCGCTGGGTGGCCTCGAGGGTGCTCTTGACGCTGGCCACGTAGGGCTTTTGCGCGATGCGGCGGACGATCTCCTCCGCGCGCCGCTCCAGGAGGGCCCGGTCCGGGCTGGTGAGGAAGAACTGCAGGTCGGCGTCGCCCGGGCTTGGCCCCGTCTGGGCGAGCACGCGGAGGTCGGCTCCCGGGAAGCCCTGGAGGAGGGCCTTGCCCTCCTCGGCGAAGCGCTCGGCCAGGTGGAAGATGTCGGGGCGCTCCCCCTTGGGCTTGAGGACGATCTGTAGCTGCACCCGGCTCGGGTCCGAGACCTGGACCCCTCCCGTGGCGCTGGCCCCCACCGTGGTCACCACCCGGCTCACCGCGGGCTGGGCCAGGAGGTAGGCCTCCAGGATCCGCGCCGCCCGGTCGGCCACGAGGAGGGGGGTGTCCTTGGGGAGGAGGAGGGTGGCGGTGAGGACCCCGGTGTCCGCCCGGGGGGTGAAGTTGAAGGGGATCCTCGGGAGGATGGGGAAGAGGGAGAGGAAGAGGAGAAACGCGAGCCCAAGGGCCCCCCAGGGCCGGGCCAGAACCCCCTTTAGGGCCCGGGCGTAGAGCTCGGTGAGCCGCTTAAGCCCCCTCTCCACCCCTTCGTGGAGGTGGCGGGCCAGGGCCCCAAAGAGGTCCAGGAGGAGGCGGCCCAAATAGCGCCCGAGGCCCAGAAGGGCGGGGTAGAGGGCGAGGAGGAGAAGGTACGGGGGGCCCTGGCGGGAGAGGAGGAGGGCCAGGGTGAGGCCCAGGAAGAGCCCCATGGCGGTGCGGAAGCCCCTGCGGTAGGCCCAGGCGAGGTCCTTGGGGAGGAGGAGGGCCGCCTTCAGGGCCTCTCGGAAGCTGGGCGGGTCGGGGTCGGGGAAGTAGGCGAGCCGCACGGTGAGGAAGAGGAGGGCCTCGAGCCAGCTCACGGCGATGGCCGCCGCCATGCCGAGGCCGAACTGCTGGAAGATCTGGCCGATGAGCCCGGGGAGGAAGCTGATGGGGAGGAAAACCGCGAGGAGGCTTAGGGTGGCCGCGGCCACGGCGGCGCTCACCTCGCTCGCGCCCTTCAGCACCGCCTCCTTGGGGCCGAGGCCCGCCCTCCGGTAGCGGTCAATGTTCTCCGCCACCACGATGGAGTCGTCCACCACGATGCCCACGGCCACGGTGAGGGCGAGGAGGCTGATGAGGTTGTAGGTGAACCCCAGGACCCCGAAGAGGAGGATGGCCCCCGAGAGGGTGATGGGGATGGCCAGGATCACGGAGAAGACGGAGTTCAGCTTCCCCAGGAAGAGGAGGACCACCAGGGATACGGCCAAGGCGGCGAGGAAGGCCTCCTTCACCGTGTCCACCACCGCGGCCCGGATGAAGCGCGTGCTGTCCAGGGCCACCTCGGCCCGAAAGCCCGGGGGCAGGGCCGTTCGGGCCAGGGTCCGCCGCACCCCGTCGGCCACGGCCACGGCGTTGGAGTCCGGGGTCTTGAGCACGGCGAGGAGGACGGCGGGGCGGCCGTTCACCCGGTTCAGGCTCGAGGCCTCCTCCGCCCGCTCCTCCACCCGGGCCACGTCCCGCACCCTGAGGCCCCGGCCCGGGTCCACCAGGAGGCCCGCCACCTCCTCGGCCCGGGCCGGGGTGGCGCGCAGGGTGTAGACCAGGCGCCGCTCCTCCAGGTTGAGGTTCCCCAGGGGGAGGTTGAGGGCCGAGGCGGAGAGGGCCTGGACCACCTGGCCCGGGGTGACCCCCAGGGCCTCTAGGCGGTCGGGGTCCAGAAGCACGCGGATGGCCCTCCTAGGGGCCCCGGTGAGGCGGATGTCCGCCACCCCGGGCACCAGCTGGAGCTTGGGCTTGAGTTGGCGCTCCGCGTAGCGCAGCACCTGGGCCAGGTCCTCTCCCGGGGCCTCGAGGGCCACGTAGAGGATGGGGCTTGCCGAGGGGTCAAACTTCTGCACCACGGGGGCCGAGGCGTCCTTGGGGAGGGCACCGCGGGCCGCGGCCACCTTCTGGCTGGCCTCCACCGCGGCCTGGTCCACGTTCACCCCTTGCTGGAACTCCACGAAGACCAGGCTGAAGCCCTCGGTGGAGGTGGAGCCCAGGGTGCTCACCCCGCTTAGGGTGGAGAGGGCGTCCTCGAGGGGCTTGGAGACCTGCTCCGCCACCTCCTCGGGGCCTGCCCCGGGGTAGGCCGTGGAGACCGCCACCACCGGCACGCTGAAGCGGGGCAGGAGCTCCACCCCGAGCCCAAGCCCAAGCAGGAGGCCCACCAAAACAAGCCCCACGAAGATGGCGGTGGCGAAGACGAAGCGCTCCACGAAGAAGGCCACCAAGGGGTTGGTCCTCACCGCACCACCTCCACGGGGTCGCCGTCCCTAAGCCCTTCGGGGAGGGGGTAGATCACCGGGGTGCCCGGCTTTAGACCCTCCACCACCGACCGGTCGCCTTCCTGGGCCAAAAGGCGCACAGGGATGCGCCGCGCCTTGCCGCCGGATACCGCGTAGACCACCCCCTGGCCGTCCTCGGTGGCCACCGCCCCGGCGGGCAGGAGCACGCCCTCGGCCACCCGCTCCCGGAAGCGCACCTCCGCGGGGCCGGGGGTGAGGGGGCCCTCGGGCCTCAGCACCACCTCCACCAGGCGGTTCTGGCCGGGGAGGTCGGCCTTGCGGAGGAGGGCGGCCCCCACCTCCCGGCCGCTTTGCCGAAGGAGGAAGGGGGTCTTTCGGGTGAGGCGGGCCGCCTCCTCGGGGGGCAGGTAGGCCTTGGCCAGGAGGCGGTCGGTGGTGGCCAGGCGGAAGGCCCGGCTTCCCGTGCCCAGGAACTCTCCCTCCTTGACGAAGACCTCCACCACCTCCCCGGCGAAGGGGGCCCGGACCACGCTCTCCTTCAGGTTCCGCTCCGCCTGGCGGACCTGGAGCCTGGCCGCCTCCACCTGAAGCTCCAAAAGCCGCACGTCCTCGGCCCTCTCCAGTCGGGCTAGGGCCTCCTTGGCGCTCTCGTAGGCGCTTTGGGCTTGCCGGTACTGGGCCTCGAGGCCCTTTAGCTCCAGGGGGGCCAGCGCCCCCGCCTCCAGGAGGGCCCTGCCCTCCTGGTACCGCCTCTCCGCCGCCTGGAGCTGGGCCTCCGCCGCCTGGAGCTGGGCCTCCAGGGTCTTCCGGCTCCCCAGGAGCTGGTTCCTTGCCCGCACCAGGTTGGCCTCCGCCTGGCGCAGGCCCAGGCGGGCCTGGGCCAAGGCCTCCTCAAAAGGGGCAGGGTCCAGGAAGACCACCCCCTCCCCGGGGCCGACCCGCGCCCCCGGGGAGAGGGTGCGCACCACCCGGCCCGGGACCCCGGCGGCCACCAGGCTGTCCTTTTCCGCCTGCAGGGTGGCGGAGGCCTTGGCCTCCCGCTCCAGCACGCCCCACCTGGCCTCCACCGTCCGCACCTGGACCCGGAGGCTCTCCGGGGCCTTAGGGGACGGGGCCTCGGCCCTTTTGGGGGCGCAGGCGAAAAGGAGGAGGGGAAGGAGGAAAAGGGCCCGCCGCATGCCTCACCTCGAGGCCAAAAGGCCGTAGTAGGCCCTGAGGTAGGCGTGCCGCGCCTGGGCCTGGGCGAGCTCCTGTTGCAGGAGGGCGAGCTCCTGCTGCAGGAGGGCGAGCCGGCTGGTAAGCCCCACCTGGAAGCGGCGTTCCTCGGCGGCGTAGCGCTCCCGGGCCGCCTTGTAGGCCTCCTCCGCCGCCTTCACCCCCTGGAGGAGGGAAGGGAGCTGGGCGTAGCGGGCCTCGAGGCCCACCCTGAGGGAGCGTTCCAGGTTGTCCAGGTTGGTCTCCACCGCCTTGATCTGGTCCTCCAGGGCCTCTATGTCCTTCCTGGGGGCGAAGCTTTCGTCCAGAAGGCCCCGCTGCAGGCGTAGGAGCTCCAGGGACTGCCGGAGCTGGAGGAGGTCCGCGTGCGCCTTCAGGAGGTCCTCCACCACGGCCTTCTGCGGCAGGGGGGGCAGCTCGGCCACGGGCTCGGGCTTCCAAGGGCCGAGGAGGTTCTCCAGCGCCCTCTGGGCGCTCTCCTGGCCCCGCCTTGCGGCCTCGAGGTTCTTCCTCGCCTCCAGCACCCGGTTTTGGGCCTCCAGAAGGTCCAGGGAAGTGGCCCCGCCCCCCCTGACCCGCACCTCGGCGGCCTTCAGGGCGAGCTCGGCTACCTCCAGGGCCTTTTCCGCCAGGCGCGCCTGAACCCCGGCCTCCAGGGCCTGGGTGTAGGCGGCGACGAGGTCGCTTTCCGCCTGGGCCAGGGCCCTCTGGTACTTGGCCTCCGCGAGGGCCAAGGCCTGCCGGGCCTGGAGCTCGGAGAGAGGGGTGCGCAGGGGGTCCTGAAGGGTGCGCTCCAGGTCCCTCTGCCGCCCCTCGAGGTCCAGCCGGGCCGTGACCACGGGGGGGAGTGCGGCGGCCTTCTTCAGGGCCTGGGGAAGGGGCTGGGCCAGGGCGAGGCCCAGGAGGAGCCCAAGGGCCAGCGCCCATCGCCCGTCTTGCCGTTTGGGGTTGTTCATGGATTCACCTCCGGGAGGATCTCCCCATAAAACTGATATAGTTCCAAAACACTCCGCTTGAGAGCGTACTCCGCCTGCAGGAGAACAAGCTCCGCCTGTAGGAGGGCGAGCTCGTGTTGCAGGAGGCCGAGGGGGCTCTCCAGGCCCAGTTCCAGCCGCTTCCGGCCCTCCTCCAGCGCCTTCTTCGCCGCCTCCCGCCGCTTCTCGGCCAGGGCCCAGGCGGCCTCCGCCGCGTTGACGGCCCCCTTGAGGCTTTCCTCCTGGACCCGGGCCTGGTCCTCCGCCGCCCTGAGGGCCTCCTCGGCCGCCCGTTCCTGGGCCTGGGCCGCCTCGAGGGAGGCGAGAAGCCCCGGGGAGAGGGTGAGGGTGAGGGAGAGGCGGAGCTCCTCCTTGGTCCGGTAGCTCCCGGCGTTGGGGACGACCGAGGGCGGCCTTGCGGGGTCTTGCCGCAAGTAGGAGAGGGTGGGTTGGAGGGTCCGGCTGGAGAGGCTCAAGGCCAGGGTGTCGTGGTCCGAGGGGTAGAGGAGGAGGCTCCCTTGCAGGGTCGGGAGGAGGGCCCGTTGCGCCGCCCGCACCCCCACCTGGGCCTCGGCCACCCCAAGCCGCGCCTCCTCCACGCCCAGGGGCAGGGTTCCCCGGGGCGGGGGGATCCCGGGCAGGGGGGCCTCCAGGTCCACCAGCCCCTGGGCGGCCCTCCGGGAAAGCTCCAGGTTGCGCCGGGCCTCGTCCCGTCGGTTTCGGGCCTCCTCCAGGCCGAGCTCCGCCTCCCTTAGCTCCTTGGGGTTGGCCTGCCGCCTCCGGGCCGCTTCCAGGCTTTTCTCGGCGAGCTCCAGCGCCTTTTCCGCAATCTGTAGCCCCAGGAGGGCCTGGCGGTAGTTCCCGTAGGCCACCACCGCCTGGAGCTGGAGGGCGGCCAGGGTCTTCCGGTAGGCGAGCTCCGCCCGCCGTAGGCCGATCCGGGCCCGCTCTACCCCGTCCTCCACGTCCCCGAAGGGGAAGGGGGTAAGCACCAGGCTGAGGCTCAGGCTGCCCGCGGTGCCGGGGAGGCTTGAGCAGAGCCGCTCCGGGGTGCAGGCGTAGCCGAAGCGGCCGTACTGGCCCTGCACCTGGAGGGCTAGGGGCCCAGCCTGCGCTTCCAGGGCCTTTCTTGCCGCGAGCCAGAGGGCCTCGGCCTGGCGCTTCAGGGGATGCTCCGCAAGGGGGGCCAGGGCGCCCTGGGCCAGGGCGGGGAGGAGGAAAGGGAGGAGGAAGAGCCTACGCACGCCCGGCCTCCGCGAGCTTCCGCATGAGCCTCAGGAAGGTTTCCAGCTCCTCGGGCTCCAGCCGGGCCAGGCGGCGGGCGAAGACCCTTAGCCATGCCGTGGCCGTCCGCTCGTGGGCTGCCGCCCCGTGGGGGGTCAGGCGGAGGTGGACCCGCCGGCGGTCCTTGGGGTCCGGGGCGCGCTCCAGGAGGCCTGCGCCCTCGAGGGCGGCAAGGAGGTGGGAAACCTGGGAGGGGCGTACCTCCAAACACTCCGCCAGGGCCGAGGGCAGCCGCACCCCTTGGGCCACCAGGGCGAGGGCGTGGGCCTGCTGCAGGGAGAGGCCCTCTGTGGCGAAGGCCTCCTTGGCCTCCTGGAAGAGGGCGTGCATCAGGGCGTACGCGAGCTGGGCGAGCTCCTTGACGGCGGGGGCAGGAGGACCGTTCATATGGTTTAACAATACATACTTGTAAACCATGGGGTCAAGGTTTTCCTTGCCCTCCGCCTCCCCGTCTGCTATGCTGGGGGGCAGCGGTTATGGATCGGCCGCCAAGTCCGCCCCGCACCCGCCTCCCCTTGGGGTGGCCCGCGGGGCGGGTTGACGCTTCCCTATGGACGACCTAGCCCACTTCCTGCTCGGAGCCTCGGTCATCGGCCTCCTCATCCTGGCCAATGCCTTTTTCGTGGCGGCGGAGTTTGCCCTGGTGGCCGTGCGGCGCACCCGGGTGGAGCACCTGGCCCAGGAGGGGGTCTGGTTGGCAGGCCTTCTCCGGCGCGCCCTGGACCAGCTGGACCTCTACATCGCCGCTTGCCAGCTGGGCATTACCATGGCCTCCCTGGGCCTAGGCTGGGCGGGGGAGCCTTTTTTGGCCCGGCTCCTTGACCCCCTCTTCCTCGCCCTCCTGGGGCACCGTTTGGACGGAGCGGCCCTCCACGCCCTGAGCTTCACCCTCGCCTTCGCCTTCATCACCCTGCTCCACGTGATCCTGGGGGAACTTGCCCCCAAGGGCCTTGCCCTGCAGATGGCGGAGCGGGTCGCCTTCTGGGTCATCCTGCCCCTCCACGCCTTTCTCCTCCTCTTCCGGCCCCTCATCGCTGTGATGAACGGCCTGGGCAACCTGGTCCTGCGCTTCTTCCGCCTGGAGTCCGCGTCCACCCACACCCTGGTGGGTTCCCCCGAGGAGCTCAAGCTCCTGGTGGAGGCCTCCAGCCGTCAGGGGGTGCTGGACCGGGAGGAAGGGGAGCTTATCCAGCACATCCTGGAGCTGGAGGAGACCCCGGTGCGGGAGATCATGACCCCCCGGGTGGACATGGTGGCCATTGAGGCCGAGGCCACCCTGGAGGACTTCCTCCACCTCTTTCGCGAGCACCGTTACAGCCGGGTGCCGGTGTACAGGGAGAGCGTGGACCACATCGTGGGGGTGGCCTACGCCCAGGACCTCCTGGACTACGCCTGCGACGGACTCGTGGCCCGGACCGTGGCCTCCATTGCCCATCCCGCCTACTTCGTGCCCGAGAACATGGACGCCTGGACGCTCCTCAAGGAGCTCCGGCGCCGGAAGGTCCACATGGCCATCGTGGTGGACGAGTTTGGGGGGACGGCGGGTCTCGTGACCCTAGAGGACGTCATGGAGGAGATCGTCGGGGAGATCTACGACGAGACGGACGAGCCCGAGGACCAGCCCATCAAGCGGCTTCCGGACGGTTCCTTCTCCATCCAGGCCCAGACCCCCGTGGACGAGGTGTCCGAGGCCCTCGGGGTGGAGCTTCCCGAGGGGGAGTACGATACCCTTTCGGGCTTCCTCTACGAGCTTTTTGGCCGCATCCCCGGCGTGGGGGAGAGCGTGGAGTGGCAGGGGTTCCGCTTCTTGGTGGAGAGCGCCGACCAGCGCCGCATAGAGCGGGTGCGGGTGGAGCGGTTGGTGGAGCATGGAGAGGGACAGGATCAAGGCCTTGCTTAAGGCCCACGTGGACCGCGCCTACGCCCCCTACTCGGGCTTTCCCGTGGCGGCCCTCCTCGAGGCCGGGGGGGAGGTTTTCCTTGGGGTGAACGTGGAGAACGCCTCCTACCCCCTCTCCCAGTGCGCCGAGCGGAACGCCGTGGCCGCCATGGTCCTCGCGGGGAAGCGCCGCCTGGAGCGGGTGCACGTCTACAGCCCCAAGGGGCCTATTCCCCCGTGCGGGGGGTGCCGGCAGGTGCTTTTGGAGTTCGGGGGGCCGGAGGTGGAGGTGGTCCTCCATGGCCCCGAGGGGGAGGTGGTCACCACCCTGGGGACCCTCCTCCCCATGGCCTTCCGGCTCTAGAGCTCCAGGATTAGGGCCTGGCGCAAAAAGCCCGGCACCTCCAGCCAAAGCTCCAGCCGGGGCCTGCCCCCCTCGAGGCCGAGGCGGAGGCCCTCCACCCAAAGCCTCCCCTCCCCTCGGGCGGGCAGGTCCACCCGCACGGCAAGGCGCTGGCCCAGAAGGGTGAGGAGGCCTTCGGCCCGTAGGGGGATGGGGTTAGGGTTTTCTAGAAGGAGGCTATTCCCCTCCCAGCGCACCTGCACGGGCTTTAGGGGGAGGGCGAGGCGGGCGCGGAAGAAGGTAAGGCGCTGGCCCAGGACCTCGCCCTCGAGGGCCACCTCCACCCCTTCTGTGGACAGGAGGGCCCGGGCGGCCTCCAGGGCCTCCCCCGGCGTGAGGCGCACCGGAAGGGCCACCTCCTTCTCTCCGGGGGGAAGGGTGAGGTCCAAGGGCACGGCCACCCCCCCCACCCGGAGCCGTGTCCCGAAGGCGGAGAGGGGAAGGGGGAAGGGGTTCGGGTTTTGGAAGGCCACCCGCACCTCTAGGAGGAGGGCGGGCCCAGGGGCGAGCTCCAGGCCCCGCAAGGCGCCCCCCAGGTAGCGGGCCTCGGGGGCGAGGGGCCTCGGGGCGCAGGCGGCGAGGACGAAGAGGAGGGCGAGGAGGGGACGCCTCACAGGATCCACCCCTCTTCCTTAAGCTCCTCCAGGACGGGGAGGAAGCTTTCCCAAAGCGGACTTTCCGCCGGGTAGGGGGGCCTGGGGTAGCCCGCGGGCAGGCCCAGGTGGCGGAGGGCCTGCTTCAGGAGGGGCACCCCGCCCCTGGCCAGGAGGTCTCCCAGGGGGAAGAGCTTCCTCTGCAGGGCCTGGGCCTCCTCCAGCCTTCCTTCCCGGAAGCGATGCAGAAGGGCCCGGTAGGCCCTAGGGGCGAGGTTCGCCGCGGCGAGGATCCCCCCTTCCGCCCCCAGGGCCAAGGCGGCGAGGAAGGTGGGCGCGTGGCCCGTATAGACCCGAAGGCCTCCCAGGTGGGCCTGGTAGAAGGCGAACCGGGCCATCTCGCCGCTGGAGTCCTTGAGGCCCTGGACCTGGGGGTGCCGGGCCAGGGTTGCCACCAGGGCGAGGGGGAGGTCTACCCGGGTGTTCTGGGGCACGTGGTAGAGGAAGAGGGGCATCCTCTCCGCCAGGGCCTCGTAGTAGCGGAGGAGGCCTTCCCCGAGGCTTGCGTGGTAGTAGCGGGGCGGGGTGGCGAGGAGGGCCCAGGCCCCGGCCGCCCTCGCCTCCTCCAGGGCCCTTTCCGCCTGGGGCAGGGTCTCCTCCATCAGCCCCACCAGAAAAGGCTTCCCGGGCTTGAGCGCCCGCAGGCCTTGGGCCCGCTCCTCGGGGGTGAGGTGGACCCCCTCCCCGTTGGAGCCGTAGACCAAAAGGCCATCCACCAGAGGCTCGAGGGCCTCCGCCAGCTCCCGGAAAGCCTCGGTGTCCAAGCGGCCTTCCCGGTCAAAGGGGGTGGGGATAGGGGGGAGGATCACGCCCGCCTCCTCAGGGGCCCCAGGGCGAAGAGGAGGAAGTGGAGGCCGTAGGCCAAGAGGAGAAGCCCCGCCCCCTCTCCCCGGAGGGTCTGGAGGAGGCCGAAGGCGAAGAGCAGGAGGAGGGCCAGGCCTAGGCCTCCGGAAAAGCCCAGGCTTCCCGGCACCAGAAGCCGCACGAGAAGGGCCCAGGCGGGGGCGACCTGCCCCCGGCGCCGCGGGAGGAGGAAGGCCAGGAGGTGGTAGGCGAGGAGGAGGAGGAAGAGGACAAGCCCCCAGGGCCTTGCCCCTGGGGCCACGGGCAGGGCGAGGCGCGGGGCGCGCCGCAGGGGGTCTTCCAGGAGGCGGGCCCACTCCACCTTTAGGAGGATGAGGTAGAGGGTGCGGAGGCTAGGCCCGGGCTCCCGCTCGCCCCAGGGGTCCTGCCCCAGGCCCAAGGCGGTGCGGATGGGGCCCTCGAGGGGGGCCTCGGCGTAGGCCCGGGCCAAGGACCCCTCCTCCCCCAAGAGGGCGCGGGCGAAGGGGAAGGCGCCCTCTGCCAGGAGCTTCCTGGCCTCCCGGGGGGCTTGGGGCAGGAGGGCATAGCCCAAGAGGGCCTTCACCTCGGGAAGGGGGGGCTGTTTGCGGAGCCAGTCCAGGGCAGCCTGGGTGCGCAGGCTCCCCTGGTCCAGGGGCGGCGCGGTCAGCTGGGCGCGCGCCTCCCGGTCCAGGCCGTAGAGGAGGAAGCCTGCCCCCAGGGCAAGGAGGAGGAGCAGGGCCAGGAGCCGCTCCCCTAAGCTGGCGTAGGCCAGGAAGAGGTGCCTGAGGCGCAGAAGGGGGTGCCGGAGATACCCCCCGAGAAACCCGCCGATGGGCCTGAGGTCCCGAAGCTGGGCGGGGAGGTAGTAGAGGAAGAGGTAGGCCATGAGGAAGAGGTAGGCCAGCCCCAGGGCGTAGAGGCCCTCGGGTAGGGGGCCAAGGTCCGGAGGGAGCCAGGCCCTCAGGTACCGGGCCCTCTCCCTCAGGGCCAGGGCCTGGGCGGGCCGCCCCTGGGCCTCGAGGGCCTCCGCCCGCTCCTGGAAGAAGGCCAGGGAGCCCGGGAAGAGGGGGGTGTAGCGGAGCAGCGCCTCCGTAAGGCTAAGGGCCTGGGCGGGATTCTCCTGGGCCAGGGCGCGGGCGGCCTCCGCCATGCGGCGCACCCCCTCCTGGCCGAAGAGGAGCTCGGGGCGGTGGCCCCGGGCGAGGAGGTCCTGCCCGTAGGCCCTCAGGTCCTCCTCGCTCAGGGCTTTAGGCTCCAGGGCCCAATAGGCGAAGTAGGGCCAGGGCTTGGGGGGCTTGAGGGCCTCCAGGAGGGGTCTGAGGCCCCTCAGGTCCTCCTCCGTCCCCTCAAAGGGCAAGGGGGGGAAGGGGATGGGGAGCACCAGGTCCCCAGCGAGGAGGGCCTCGGGTCCCGGGCGCAGGGCCAGCACCCTTCTGGGGGCGAAGTAGAAGCGGACCCCGGGCCCCTTAAGGCTGGCCTCCGCCACGAGAAGCCCCTGGGCCACGAAGGCCCTCTCCCCTTCCACCAGGGGTCCGAGCCAGGCCCCGGGAGGGAGGGGGAGGAGGCCCCAGGGGAGGCGGAGGCCCTCCGGGGTGAGCTCGGGGGCCTGGGGCGCCAAGGCGGTGAACCACCCTTCCACCGCCCCGGAGGGAAGGGCGAGGCGGACCCGGTACTCCCCCGGGGCTTCCGGGGTGAAGGGGAGACGGAACCCCCCTCCCTGGCTTTCCACCTCCAGGGCCTGGGTCCCCTTGGGGCCTGCCACCTCCAGGGGAAATCGGCCTGGGGGGAGGTCCTTGCCCTCCAGGAAAAGGGGCTCCCCCACGCGGGCGGTTTCCGGCAGGAGGAGGGACTGGCCCAAAGCCCCAAGGCCCAGGAAGGCCAAGGCGATCCATAGACGCATGGCGCTATTCTACCCCGGCCTTTCCGGGGCCAGGAGGCCGAGCCCATGGACGGGGAGAAGGGAAGCCCTCCTGGGTTGCGGCATGGATGGACCAGGGAAACGGCTACACAGCCCTAGTTTGGCCATCCCATCTTGTTAGGGTGCGGGGAAGGCAAAGGCTTCGTAACCCAGCTCGGCCACGGCAAACCAGCGGTACTCCTCCTGCCGGAAAGCCCAGTAGGCGGTGTACACCTTGCGGTAGAGGGGGTCCTTGGCTGCCTGTTCCTCGTAGAGGGCCCGGGCCTCCTCCAGGGCTTTCTTCATCACCTCGCCCGGCCACTTCCTAAGGCGCACGCCCGCCGCGAGGAGGCGCCCCAGGGCCGGGGGGTTGAGGGCATCGTACTTGGCCATCATGGTGAGGTTGACCTCCGCCGCGGCCACCTGGAAGGCCTCCTGGAACTCCTTAGGAAGCCTCGCCCACTCCCTCTGCCCCACCAGGAAGGAGAGCTGGGCGCTGGGCTCCCAGAAGGACGGATAGTAGTAATAGCGGGCCACCTTGTAAAACCCTAGCTTCTCGTCGTCATAGGGGCCGCTGAACTCCGTGGCGTCAATGGTGCCCCGCTCCAAGGCGGGGTAGATGTCCCCCGCGGCCAGGGTCTGGGGCACCACGCCCAGCCGCCCCATCACCAAGCCCCCAAGGCCGGGGATCCGCATCCTGAGCCCTTTCAGGTCCGCGAGGGTCCGGATCTCGCGGCGGAACCAGCCTCCCATCTGGGTTCCGGTGTTGCCCCCAGGGAACTGCACCACCCCGAAGTCGGCGTAGACCTGCCGGAGAAGCTCCAGACCCCCGCCGAAACGCATCCAGGCGTTATGCTGGCGGTAGGTCATGCCGAAGGGCACGCCTCCGTCAAAGGCCAGAACCGGGTTCTTCCCCACGTAGAAGGGGCCGTAGGTGTGGCCCGCCTCCACGGTTCCCTGCTGCACGGCGTCCAGTACCTGCCCTCCCGGCACGATCTCCCCTGCCTGGAAGACGCGGATCTGGAACCGCCCTCCGGTGAGCTCAGAAACCCGTTGCGCCAGGTCCTCCGCTCCTCCAAAGAGGGTGTCCAGGCTCTTGGGGTAGCTGGAGACCAGGCGCCAGCGCACCTGAGGGGCCGCCTGGGCAAAGGCGGTGTAGACGAGGCTCGCTGCCAGGCCGACCCCCACCCGCTTCAGAAACCTCCGCCGCTCCATAGGGCCTCCTTTCTCCTTAAGTCTACGCTCCTGACCCCGATTCGGCCCCACGCGATCCCCGACCGGGCCAAAGAAGGGGCCTTGGATTCCGCCTTAGGCCGTGTTTAGGAGGCGCTCCACCTGGCCCAGGAGGGCCTGCCCCTCAAAGGGCTTGCCCAGGAAGGCCTGGGCCCCGGCCTCCAGGGCCTCCTTCTGGCTCGTGGCGGAGACGCTGGCGGAAAGGGCTAAAACCGGGGTTTTCCCCAAGGCCCGCACCCGCCGGATGACCTCGAGGCCGGAAACCCCGGGCAGGATGAGGTCGCAGATCACGAGGTCGTAGGCCTCCCCCAGCCTGGCCAGGGCCGCCTGGGCCGAGGGGGCCCAGTCCACCTGGTGGCCGGCCCGCTCCAACAGGCGCCGCACCAGGTGGGCTACCAGGGGCTCGTCCTCAACCACCAGGATGCGGGCCATACAGGGGTAGGATAACCCGGAAGGTGGCGCCTTGGCCCGGGTGGCTCTCCACGGCGATCCGTCCGCCGTGAGCCTCCACGATGTGCCGGGAGATGTAGAGGCCAAGTCCGGTGCCCGCTACCCCCCGGGTTTGGGGGCCCTGGGCCCGGCCGTAGCGCTGGAAGAGCTTGGGGAGCTCCTCCTCGGGGATGCCGGGGCCTGTGTCGGCGACCTCCAAGACGAGCGCCTCCTCTTGGGCAAAGGCCCTGAGGCGCACCTCCCCCCCGGGAGGGGTGAACTTGAAGGCGTTGGAGAGGAGGTTCCCCACCACCTGGAGCAACCGCTCAGGGTCGGCCTCCAGGGGGGGCAGGGGTTCCACCTCTACCCGGAAGGCCACCCCCGAGAGCCGGGCCACCCCCTGGAAGCTCTTGGCCAGGTCTAAAAGGCGAGGGCGGAGGTCCACGGGACGGCGGGCGATCTCAAAGCGGCCGGCCTCGAGGCGGCTTGTGTCCAGGAGGTTGTCCACCATGGTTTTCAGGCGGAAGGCCGCCTCCAGGATGAGCTCCACCGACTCCCGCGCCCCCTCGGGAACCTCCTCCTTGAGGAGCTCCGCTAGGCCCAGGATCACCGCCAGGGGGGTGCGGAGCTCATGGGAAACGGCGGCGATGAACTCCCCCTTAAGCCTTTCCGCCTCGAGGCGGGGCCTAAGGTCCCTGAGGGTGACCACCACCCCCCGGATCCTGGGGTCCTGAAGGAGGTTCCGCCCCCAGGCCTCCACGGGGATGGGGGTACCGTCCCGGTGGAGGACCTTAAGCTCCGCCCGCCTCACCTCCCCGGGGCAGGCGAGGAGCTCGGCCAAGAGGTTTTGGGCCCGGGGGCGGTCCTCGGGGTGCACGTGGTCCCAAGCCCCCAGGGCCTTGACCTCCTCGGGGTCGTAGCCCAAGACGGCGCGGGCGCTTTCGCTCACAAAGCGGAGGAGGCCATGGTCGTCCAAGACGTAGATCACATCCTGGGCGTTTTCCAGAAGGGCCTTTAGCCGCTCCTCCTCGGCCTCGAGGTGATCCAAGAATCGGGCCTTCTCCAGGGCCAAAGCCGCCAGATTGGCCGCCTGGGCCACCCGGCTCAAGAAGCGCTCCCCGAAGCGGCGGGGTTTGCGGTAGACCAGGGCCAGGCCCCCACGGAAGCCCGGGGCGGCAAAGGGGGCCACCACCAGGCCTTTGGCCTCCGTGGCTTCAGCCAAGCCGCACCGGCCCCTAGCCCCCTCCTCCAGGGGCAGGGGCCTGCCCTCCTCTAGGGCCTGCTCCAGGAGGTTAGGCCGGGGGACCTCCTCCCCGGTGCTCAGGGAGCGAAGGCTCCCGGCCTCTTCCACGAGGAAGAGGGCCCGGTCGGCGCCGAAGAGAAGGGTAAGCCTCGCCGCCAGGGCCTCGGCCACCCTGGCCAGGCCCCGTTCCGCCAGGGCGGCCTGGGCCATCTCCGAAAGGCTCTGGGTGAAGCGGGCCTCCTCCCGGAGGGCCCGTTCCAGCTTGGCCCGCTCGCTGATGTCGTGGAGCACCAAAACCCGCATCTCCCCCACGCGCCGCCCCCGGACGCTGTAGGTCACCCCTTGGAAAAGGACCTCCAGCCGTCCCCCTTCCAGGGCCGGCCCCAACTGGGCGGGCAGGTGGGAGAGGACCACCCGTTCCCCCAAGCCCAGGATCTCCCGGGCGCGGCGGTTGGCAAACCCCTCCTCCCCAAGGAGGACCACCACGCCATCGGGAAGTTCCTCCAGGATCCTCACCAGCCGCCCCCGCTCCGCCGCCAGGGCCAAGGACAGCCGGCCCCGTTCCCGGTAGAGCTGGGCGTTCTTCAAGGCCACCGCCACGATCCCCGCCAAAAGCTCGAGGTACCCTACCTCCTCTTCCCCCACCGGTCTGCCCCCTGGGCCCCGGTCCACGCTGAAGACGCCTAGGGCTTCCTCCTCCAGGAGGAGGGGCACCACGGCCACATTGGGGCCCACCCCCGAGCGGGCCCGCTCGGGGAGCGCCTCACGGGGCAAAAGCAGCGTCTTTCGCTCGCGTAGCGCCTGGACCAATGGGTCGGCCGAGGTGGCCAGGGGGAAGCGGATCTGGCTTTGGCCCTCGGTCCAAAAGAACTCATCTCCCCGCAGGGTCAGGTGCCCCTCCAACAGGTCTCCCCGGACCAAGGCCACCGTCACCCGGTAGAAGCCAAAGCGCTCCTTGAGGGCGCGGGCCAAAAGCTCCAACACCCCCTCGGGCTGCAACAGGCGCGCCACATCGTGGGCCACCTGGTTGACATGGGCTAGGGCTTCGGCCTGGGCCCGGAGATGGGCCAAGGCTTCCTCCCGCTCGGTGAAGAGGCGGCCGTTTTTTAGGGCCAAGGCGGTGAGCTGGGCAAGGAGGGGCAGAAGCCGCTCGAGGCTCCGGGGAACCCCCTCGAGGCTTAACACCCCAAGGGGGGCAAAGGCGGGGCAGGAAGGGCAGACCAGGGGCCGGTTTTCCCGGGTGGCCCGGGGGCGCTGGGTGCACCGGGCCTCCGGCTTAGCCCAGCAGAAGCTTCCCCCTTCCCCCACCACCGGCAACCACCAGCCCTCCTCCTTTCGCAGGGGGCTTTCCTCAAAAAAGGCCTCCTGCACTGGCCCCTTGCTGTAAACCGGAAGGGCGATGGCGCTCACCGTGTAGTGCTGCCCTCTCCCCGAGGCCACCTCCCCCACCAGTTCCCGGGTCTGGGGATGGTAGAGGAAAAGGGCAGCCCGCTCCACTCCCTCCTCGGTGGCCACCTCCAGGAGGTTCCTCAGGATCTGGGTGGGCTCGAGGTCCTTTAACAAGGCCCGCTGAAAGCGGGAAAGGACCTGGAGTTCCCCCACAAGCCTCATCCAAGCCTCATGGTAGCATGGGGGCCGGGGTTGCATGGGGCCTGTGAAAAATCTTAGACTCGGTCAAAGGGAGGTCCCGGAGGAGGTGGGGAATGCCCATAGACTTTAGCCTTACGGAGGAGCAGAAGCAGCTTCAGGCCCTGGCCCGGCGCTTCGCCAAGGAGGTCATCCTCCCCGTGGCCCGGGAGTACGACGAGAAGGAGGAGGTTCCCTGGCCCATCATAGAAAAGCTCCACGAGGTGGGCCTCCTCAACGCCATCATCCCCGAGGCCTACGGAGGGATGGGCCTCAAGATGCTGGACGAGGTCCTCGTGGGGGAGGAGCTGGCCTACGCCTGCATGGGCATCTACACCATCCCCATGGCGAGCGATCTGGGCATCACCCCTGTCCTCCTCGCCGGCACGGAGGAGCAGAAGCGCCGTTTCCTCAAGCCCCTCACGGAAAAGCCGGCCCTGGCCGCCTTTGCCCTTTCCGAGCCGGGAAACGGCTCCGACGCGGCCGCCCTCAAGACGAGGGCTACCCGCCAAGGGGACCACTACGTTCTGAACGGCACCAAGATGTGGATCAGTAACGGCGGCGAGGCGGAATGGGTGGTGGTCTTCGCCACGGTGAACCCCGAGCTGAGGCACAAGGGGGTGGTGGCCCTGGTGGTGGAGAAGGGGGCGCCGGGCTTCAAGGCCATCAAGATCCACGGGAAGATGGGCCAGAGGGCCAGCGGCACCTACGAGCTCGTCTTTGAGGACGTGAGGGTGCCCGTGGAAAACCGCCTGGGCGAGGAGGGGGAGGGGTTTAAAATCGCCATGCAGACCCTCAACAAGACCCGGATCCCTGTGGCCGCGGGGAGCGTGGGGGTGGCGAGGCGCGCCCTGGACGAGGCCAGGAAGTACGCCCTGGAGAGGGAGGCCTTCGGGCAGAAGATCGCAAGCTTCCAGGCCATCCAGTTCAAGCTGGCGGACATGCTGATGGGCATAGAGACCGCCCGCATGTACACCTACTACGCCGCCTGGCTTGCCGACCAGGGCCTCCCCCACGCCCACGCCAGCGCCATCGCCAAGGCCTACGCCTCGGAGATCGCTTTTGAGGCGGCCAACCAGGCCATCCAGATCCACGGCGGCTACGGCTACGTGCGGGAGTACCCGGTGGAAAAGCTCCTAAGGGATGTGAAGCTCAACCAGATCTACGAGGGCACCAACGAGATCCAGCGGCTCATCATTGCCAGGCACCTCCTGGCGGAGTGAGGGGGAGAGATGAAGTTCGTAGCGGTGATCCGGCAGGTACCCGACGGGGAGAGCAGGCTCAGGATCCAAGGGGGGCGCGTGGACCTCTCCGGGGCCACCCTAATCCTGGACCAGATGGACGAGTATGCGGTGGAGGAGGCCCTCCGCCTTAAGGAAAAGCACGGCGGGGAGGCCATCGTGGTGGGCTTCGGCCCCGAGCGCACCGAGGAGGCCCTCCGCACCGCCTTGGCCATGGGGATGGACCGCGGGGTCCACGTGGTCCACGAGGGCTTCGCCGACCCCGTGGCCGTGGCCGAGGCCCTGGCCCCCGTGCTCAAGGAGGAGGCCCCCACCCTGGTCCTCACCGGGGGACAGCAGGCGGACTGGGACAGCCAGGCCCTGGGGGCCGCCCTGGCCGAGGCCCTGGGGGTACCCGTGGTGGCCTGGACCACGGCGTTGGAGCTGGAAGGGGAGACCGCCCGGGCCAAGCACGACCTGGACGAGGGGGCGGAGTGGGTGAGGGTGCGGCTTCCCGCCGTCTTCACCACCCAGCAGGGCCTGAACGAGCCCCGCTACCCCACCTTGCCCGGGATCATGAAGGCCAAGAAGAAGGAGATCCGGAAGGTGGAGGCCCACCTCTCCCCGAGGGTGGTGCTGCTTTCCGAGGAGATCCAGGAGAAGGCCAGGCTCGGCAAGATCCTGGACGGCAAGGATCCCGTGGCCGCCGTGGAGGAGCTGGTGCGGCTCCTCCACGAGGAGGCCAAGGTCCTCTAGGAGGTGCCCATGATTCTGGTGGTTTTGGACCACGACGGAAACCGGCTCAAAAAGGCGAGCCTCGAGGCCCTAACCCGGGCCCGGAGGCTCGGGGAAGCCTTCGGGGAAAGGGTGGCCGGGGTGCTCCTTGCCGAGGAGAAGGCTCCCCTGGAGGAGGCCCGGCGGTACGTGGAGACCCTCTACACCGCCGTCCTGGGCCCCTACACCGCGGAGAGGTGGGCGGCTGGGATCCTGGAGGCGGCCAAGGGGGGAGCGAAGGCCATCCTGGCGCCCTCCTCGAGGCAGAGCCGGGCCTACCTGGGCCGGGTGGCCTACGCCCTCAAGGCGGGGCTCCTGGAGGACACCCTGGACTCGTGGCCCGAAGGAGGCGAGGTCCACGCCACCCGCTACGCCTACCTGAACCGGGTGACCCAGCGGGTGAAGGCGGCCCTCCCCGTGGTCCTCACGGTTAAGCCCAACACCACGCCCCTGGCCGAGCCCCTTGGGGGGGAGGCCGAGGTGGTGCCCTTGGCTGTGCCCGAGGTGCCCACGGTGGAGGTGCTGGAGCGCCTTCAGGAGCAGAGGAAGGGGGTTTCCCTCACCGAGGCCGACATCGTGGTCACCGGGGGCCGGGGCATGGGGAGCGCTGAGGCCTTTAGGCTGGTGGAGGAGCTCGCCGCCCTCCTGGGCGGGGCTGTGGGGGCCACCCGGGCCGTGGTGGACGCGGGATGGCGGCCCTACGCCGAGCAGGTGGGCCAGACCGGCAAGACCGTCCAGCCCTCCCTTTACCTCGCCCTCGGGGTCTCAGGAGCGGTGCAGCACCTGGCGGGGATGAACAAGAGCAAGTACATCGTGGCGGTGAACAAGGACCCCGAGGCCCCCATCTTCAAGCACGCCGACTACGGCATCGTGGGGGACGTGCACCAAATCCTCCCTGCCCTGATCCAGGCGGTGAAGAAGCTGAAGGACTGATTTCACCCCATGCGGGCCCTGGTAAAACGTCCCCGCGAGGTTCTTGCTAGGCAGCCGGGGCCGCACCTCAGCCTTGGGGCGGGGCCCCTTCCCCTTCCGTCCGGGCCGCCCCAGGCTCCGGAGGACCCTCGTTCCTTGGTCCCTGCTCCGGGGTCTTCCTTCGCATTAGCGCCAGAAGAAGGTAGAGGAGCAGGGCCACCGCCACTGCCCCCACCACATAAGGCCAGGTGCTCCCGCCCTCGGCCCGGGGCACCTCGGGGAAGGAGAGGGGAGGGGCTTTGGCCTTGAAGACCTCCTCCTCCACCTTGGAAAGGCGCTGGGCAAGGGACTTGAGCGTGGCCTCGTGGGCCTTCACCTGGGCCTCCAGGACCGCCACCCGGCTGTTAAGCGCCCGGTAGGAGGCGTAGGCCTGGTAGCCCGCCAGGGCGAGGAGCACCAGGACCACCAGGGCCAAGAGGGGATAGAGCCACCTTTTCATGGAACACCTCCTTTCCCGCGAGCCCCTGGTTTTCCCGGGCCCTTGGGCCATTGTATCATGCCCTCACGTATGGCCGATAACGCCCGGCTCATCCTGGATGAGCTTCTGGCCGAGCTCGAGGAAAGGCGGAAGCGGGTCCTCCTCGGTGGCGGAGAGGAGCGCATCCAAAGGCAACACCAGCAGGGAAAGCTCACCGCCCGGGAGCGGATAGACTACCTCCTGGACGAGGGGAGCTTCGTGGAGCTCATGCCCTTTGCCGAGCACCTGGAAACGGGCCTCATGGAGGGCCTCGAGGCCCCCGCCGACGGGGTGGTGACGGGCTACGGCACCATCGGGGGGAGGCTGGTCTTCGTCTTCAGCCAAGACTTCACCGTCTTGGGGGGCTCCCTCGGCAAGGTGCACGGGCGCAAGATCGCAAGCCTCATGGACCTGGCGGCCAAGGTGGGGGCCCCCGTCATCGGCCTCAACGACTCGGCGGGGGCCCGGATCCAGGAGGGGGTGGACAGCCTCTCCGGCTACGGGGAGGTCTTCTACCGCAACGCCCTCTACTCCGGGGTCATCCCCCAGATCTCCGCCATCCTGGGCCCCTGCGCCGGGGGCGCCGTCTACAGCCCCGCCATGACCGACTTCATCCTCATGAGCCGGGGCACGAGCTACATGTTCATCACCGGTCCCGAGGTGATCAAGAGCGTCACCCGGGAAGAGGTGACCTTTGAGGAGCTGGGCGGGGCCGAGGTGCACATGGAGCGAAGCGGCGTGGCCCACCTCGAGGGGAAGGACGACCGGGAGGTCCTGGACCTTATCAAGAAGCTCCTCAGCTACCTCCCCCAGAACAGCCGGGAGAGGCCCCCCGTGCTGGAGCCCCAGGACGACCCCTTTCGCCCTACCCCGGAGCTTTTGGACCTCGTCCACCCCGACGCCAAAAGGCCCTACAACATGCACCAGGTGATCCGGACCCTCCTGGACGGGGGGGAGTTTTTGGAGATCCAGCCGCGATTCGCCCGGAACATCATCGTGGGCCTGGGGCGGCTCGGGGGCTACCCCGTGGGGGTGATCGCCAACAACCCCCGCTTCATGGCGGGCGCCCTGGACATCCACGCCTCGGACAAGGCGGCCCGCTTCATCCGCACCATGGACGCTTTCGGCATCCCCCTCCTCACCCTGGTGGACGTCACGGGCTTCCTTCCCGGGGTGGCCCAGGAGCACGGGGGGATCATCCGGCACGGGGCCAAGATGCTCTTCGCCTACGCCGAGGCCACGGTGCCCAAGATCACCCTCATCGCCCGCAAGGCCTACGGGGGGGCGTACCTGGCCATGAACTCCAAGGACATGGGAGCGGACGTGGTCCTGGCCTGGCCCACGGCGGCGGTGGCGGTGATGGGGGCCGAGGGAGCGGCCAACATCATCTACCGCAAGGAGATCCTCTCCTCCCAAAACCCCGAGGAGACCCGCAGGCGGAAGATTGAGGAGTACCGCCGGGCCTTTGACAACCCCTGGGTGGCGGCGGGGAGAGGGTACATTGACGACGTCATTGACCCCAAGGACACCCGGCGCGTCCTTTACCGGCACCTGAGGATGCTCTGGGGGAAGAAGGAGGAACGTCCCTGGAGAAAGCACGACAACATCCCGCTCTAAGGCCCGGTTCCCCAACCCTTGCCCTTCCGGGCAGGGGGGGCTAGCCTGGTTCCCGTGGACCTCGAGGCCTTCCGCCAAGACCTGGTGGCCTGCCGCCTCTGCCCCCGCCTCGTGGCCTGGCGGGAGGGGGTGGCGGGCAGGAAGAGGGCCTTCCGGGGGGAAGGCTACTGGGCGAGGCCCGTCCCGGGCTTCGGGGACCCAGAGGCCAGGATTCTCCTCTTCGGCCTCGCCCCCGGGGCCCACGGCTCCAACCGCACGGGCCGTCCCTTCACCGGGGACGCCTCCGGGGCCTTCCTCTACCCCCTCCTCTACGAGGCCGGGCTTTCCAGCAAGCCGGAAAGCCAGCCCGGAGACGACCTAAGGCTCTATGGGGTCTACCTCACCGCCGCGGTGCGCTGCGCCCCACCGGAGAACCGGCCCAGCCGGGAGGAGCTAAGGGCCTGCGCCCGCTGGACAGACCTGGAGCTCTCCCTCCTCCCCGGGCTTAGGGTCTACCTGGCCCTGGGGCGGATCGCCCACGAGGCCCTCCTCGCCCACCTCGGGCTCGGTAAGGGAGCCTTCCCCTTCGCCCACGGGAGGGTTTACCCTCTGGAGGAGGGGCGCTACCTGTTGGACAGCTACCACGTCTCCCGGCAGAACACCCAGACGGGGAGGCTCACCCGCGGGATGTTTTTGGAGGTGCTCCTCGTGGCTAAGCGCCTCGCCGGGCTTTGAGCCAGGCGAGAAGCTCCCCATGGGAAAGGGCGTTCAGGACCCTTTCAGGCCCGATCCAGGCCCGCTGGGCCGTCCCCACGGCAAGCTCCATGAAGCGCAGATGGTCCGCCTGGTGGGCATCGGTGGAGAGGCTGATCCAAAGGCCCATCCCGTAGGCCATCCGGGCCAGGTCGTCTGGGAGGTCCATGCGCTCGTAGTAGCCGTCTATTTCCACCGCCACGCCCCGCTCCCGTGCCCTCCTGAAGACCGCTTCCCAGTCCGCCTCTATGGGGGCCCGGCGGCCTAAAAGCCTCGCCGTGGGGTGGGCGAGGACGTGCACGAAGGGGTTCTCCAGGGCCTTGAGGAGGCGCTTCGTCTGGTCCGCCTTGGGAAGGTTGAAGCGGGAGTGGACGGAGACCAAGACCAGGTCCAGCTCCCTTAGCACCCAGTCCGGATAGTCCAGGGTGCCGTCGGGGTGGATGTCCACCTCGGCCCCCGCCAGGAGGTAGGGGGGCCCGTGGGCCTCGTTGAAGCGGCGGATGGCCTCCACGCGCTTCAGGGCTTCTTCGGGGGAGGCTCCCCCCGCCACCCGCACCGCCGGGGAGTGGTCGGTGATGGCCAGGTACTGGTAGCCCAGGGCCCTCGCCGCCTCCCAGAGCTCCTCCAGGGTGTTCTTCCCGTCGGAGTAGGTGGAGTGGACCTGGAGGTCCCCCTTGACCTGGGAAAGCCCTATGAGCTTGGGGAGCCTCCCCTCTAGGGCGGCCTCCACCTCCCCCTGGTCCTCCCTTAGGGGAGGCGGAATCCAGGGGAGGCCCAGGGCCCTGTAAACCCCCTCCTCCGACTCCCCCGTGATCCTCTCCTCCCCCCGGAAGACCCCGTACTCGGAAAGCTTCAGGCCCTTCTCCTGGGCGAGGGCGCGGAGGCGGATGGAGTGGGCCTTGCTTCCCGTGAGGTACTGGAGGCCCGCGCCAAAGCTTTCCGGGGGGACGACCCTCAGGTCCACCTGCAGGCCGTTTTTCAGGAAGACGGTGGCCCTTTCCTTCCCCTTGGCGTAGACCTCCCTAACCTGGGGGAGGCGGACGAAGCCCTCCACCACCTTAGCGCCTTCCCCGCTCGCCACCAGGTAGTCCAGGTCCCCCACGGTGTCCTTATAGCGCCTGGCCGAGCCGCAAAGCTCCGCCCTTTCCACCCCGGGAAGGGCCCGGATGGCCTCCAAGAGGCTCCGGGCCAGGGAGAGCACCGCCCCCAAGGGCCTCCGCTTCCCAGCGGCCTGGGCCAGGGAAAGACCTTCCCGGATCCTCTCCACCTTCTTGGGGCCAAAGCCCTTAAGCCTCAGGAGGTCGCCCTTTTCCAGGGCCTCCTTGAGCCTCTCCAGGGAGTCCACCCCCAGGGCCTCGTAGAGCTGCCGGGCCGTCTTGGGCCCCACGCCGGGGACCTCCATGACCGCAAGGACCCCCCGGGGTACCTTTTGGGAGAGCTCCACGTGCTTTCGCACCTTCCCCGTGTTCAAAAACTCCAGGATCTTTTCCGCTAGGTCTGGCCCGATCCCGGGAAGCTCCAGAAGGGCCTCCTTCCCCTTTTTGGCGACCTCCTCTATGGGGGTGTCCAGGTCGTAAAGGGTGCGGGCCGCCTGGTAATAGGCCCGGACCCGGAAGGGGTTGTCCCCGAGAAACTCGCTCATGAGCCCGATCTCCTCAAAGATCCGGGCCAGCTCCTGGTTCCTCATGGCCCCACTATACGGGTATACTGGCGGAAGCGCCCATGCCCAGGCCGGACCGCTTCCGCAAAGCCGTGGTGGAGCTTTTGAGGGCGGAAGGCCGCCCCCTCCACTACGCCGAGATCGGCCGCCGCCTCAAGGAGATGGGCCTTTGGCAGGCGGTGAGGGAACCTGAGAAGATCGCCAGGATCCGGCTCTCCGCCCTGGCCCGGTGGGCCCGGGGCCCCGTGGTGGCCTTGGGGAAGGGGCTTTACGCCCTGAGGGAGGTGGAGGAGGCGCCCTAGGCGTAGAATGGGGGCGTGGGAAGCCTTCGCTACGCCCTCGCCCTCTTCCTTGTGGCCCTGGCCCTCGCCCTCGAGGCCTACCGCCTCCCCCTGCTCCTCCTCGCTGGCCTCACCCTCCTCTTGGGAAGGCCCCGGTCCTGCCCCAGGCCTTGACGGCGGGCCCCCTCAAGGGAAGACTTGGGGCGTGGACGCCTTTCGCAGAAACCTAAAGAAGCTTGCGGAGCTCGCCGTCAAGGTGGGCCTCAACCTGGAGGAGGGCCAGGAGGTCATCGCCACCGCCCCCGTAGAGGCCTTGGACTTCGTGCGCCTTTTGGCCGAGGAGGCCTACCGGCAGGGAGCAAGCCTCTTTACCGTGATCTACCAGGACAACGCCCTGGCGCGAACGCGCCTCTCCTTGGCCCCCGAGGAGGCCCTGGACAAGGCCCCCTCGTGGCTCTACGAGGGCATGGCCCGGGCCTTCCGCGAAGGGGCGGCGAGGCTTGCCGTCTCCGGGAACGACCCCAAGGCCCTGGAGGGCCTTCCTCCGGAAAGGGTGGGCCGGGCGCAAAGGGGGAACGCCCGGGCCTATAAGCCGGCCCTCGAGGCCATCACCACCTTCGCCACCAACTGGACCATCGTCCCCTTCGCCCACCCGGGGTGGGCGAGGGCGGTCTTCCCCCACCTTCCCGAGGAGGAAGCGGTCAAAAAGCTCTGGGAGGTGATCTTCCAGGTCACCCGAGCCGACCAGGAGGACCCCATCGCCGCCTGGGAGGCCCACAACCGCGCCCTCCACGAGAAGGTGGCCTACCTGAACGCCAGGCGCTTCCACGCCCTCCACTTCCTTGGCCCAGGGACGGACCTCACCGTGGGCCTCGCCGAGGGGCACCTCTGGGGGGGCGGGGCCGCGCCCACCCAGAAGGGCCGCCTCTGCAACCCCAACCTGCCCACGGAGGAGGTCTTCACCGCCCCCCACCGGGAACGGGTGGAGGGGGTGGTGCGCGCAAGCCGCCCCCTGGCCCTGGGCGGCACCCTGGTGGAGGGGATCTTCGCCCGCTTTGAACGGGGCGTTGCCGTGGAGGTGCGGGCGGAGCGGGGGGAGGAGGTGCTCTTGCGGCTCCTCTCCGCCGACGAGGGGGCGCGGCGCCTCGGCGAGGTGGCCCTGGTGCCCGCCCAAAACCCCATCGCCAGGACCGGCCTTGTCTTCTACGACACCCTCTTTGACGAGAACGCGGCCAGCCACCTCGCCTTCGGCCAGGCCTACGCCGAGACCCTTGAGGGCCGCCCCTCGGGGGAGGAGTTCCTAAGGCGGGGTGGGAACGAGAGCCTGGTCCACGTGGACTGGATGGTGGGCTCGGAGGAGGTGGACGTGGACGGCCTCTACCCGGACGGCACCCGCGTCCCCCTCATGCGCCGGGGGAGGTGGGTGGTCTAATACCACCCCAAAAGGGCCTCTTTAAGCCCTAGTTTGGCCACCCCATGGTGCGAAACCCACGTGCGGACACCTCGCTTGACTTCCTCCCCTTGACCCCTGAGGATGAGAAGGATGGCGAGCCAGCGGATCCGCAACTTCTCCATCATCGCCCACGTGGACCACGGGAAATCCACCCTAGCCGACCGCATCCTGGAGCTCACCCACGCCGTGAGCGAGCGGGAGATGCGGGAGCAGTTTCTGGACTCCCTGGAGCTGGAGAGGGAGCGGGGCATCACCATCAAGGCCAGCGCGGTGCGGGTGACCTACCGGGCCAAGGACGGGGAGGAGTACTTCTTCCACCTCATTGACACCCCGGGGCACGTGGACTTCACCTACGAGGTCTCCCGGGCCCTGGCGGCGGTGGAAGGGGTGCTCCTCGTGGTGGACGCGAGCCAGGGCGTGGAGGCGGAGACCCTGGCCAAGTACTACATGGCCCTGGAGCACGGCCATGTGATGATCCCCGTCATCAACAAGATTGACCTCCCCAACGCCCGCCCCCTGGAGGTGGCCCTGGAGGTGGAGGAGGTCCTAGGCCTTCCCGCCGACGAGGCCATCTTTGCCTCGGGGAAGACGGGGGAGGGCGTGGAGGAGATCCTCGAGGCCATCGTGAAGCGCATCCCGCCCCCTAAGGGCGACCCCGAGGCCCCCCTGAAGGCCCTCATCTTTGACTCCGTCTACGACGCCTACCAGGGGGTGATCCCCTACCTCCGCCTCTTTGAGGGCAGGGTTCGGCCCGGAGACCGGATCCGCATCTACTCCACGGGCAAGGAGTTCACCGTGGACAAGGTGGGCGTCTTCACCCCCGAGGGCTTGGTGCCCACGGAGGAGCTCGTGGCCGGGGAGGTGGGCTGGCTTGTGGCGGCCATCCGGGACATCCACGACGTCCAGGTGGGCGACACCCTCACCCTCTCGGACCGCCCCACCCCCACCCCCTACCCCGGCTTCCGCCCGGCCAAGCCCGTGGTCTTCGCCGGGCTCTACCCGGTGGACTCGGGGGACTACGGGAAGCTCCGGGACGCCCTGGAGAAGCTCAAGCTGAACGACGCCGCCCTCACCTTTGAACCCGAGTCCTCCACCGCCTTGGGCTTCGGCTTTCGTTGCGGGTTTCTGGGACTTCTCCACGCCGAGATCGTCCAGGAGAGGCTGGAAAGGGAGTTTGGCCTTTCCCTCATCGCCACCGCCCCCAGTGTGGTCTACCGCGTGAGGCTCAAGGACGGCTCTGAGCTGGAGATCCTAAACCCCGCCGACCTCCCCGACCCCACCCGGGTGGAGGAGATCCTCGAGCCCTACGTGAGGCTCACCCTCTTCACCCCCGAGGAGTACGTGGGCGCCCTCATGCAGCTCGTCCAGGAGCGGCGGGGGCGCCTCCAGAACATGGCCTATTTGCCGGGAGCGCAGAAGCGGGTGGAGCTCGTCTACGAGGTCCCCTTTGCCGAAATCCTCTACGATTTCCACGACCGGCTGAAGAGCGTCTCCCGGGGGTACGCCTCCATGGACTACGAGCAGATCGGCTACCAGCCGGGGGACCTGGTCAAGGTGAACATCCTGGTTCACGGGGAGCCCGTGGACGCCCTCACCTTCATCGCCCACCGGGAGAAGGCCTACGCCATGGCCCGGGCCATCGTGGACCGGCTGGCCGAGGTGATCCCGAGGCAGCTCTTTGAGGTGCCCATCCAGGCGGCCATCGGGGGGAAGATCATCGCCCGGGCCACGGTGAAGGCCTTACGAAAGGACGTGCTCGCCAAGTGCTACGGCGGGGACGTGACCCGGAAGAAGAAGCTTCTGGAAAAGCAGAAGGAGGGGAAGAAGCGGCTCAAGGCCATCGGCAAGGTGGAGGTGCCCCAGGAAGCCTTCCTGGCGGTGCTCTCGGCGGGTCGGGATGAGCCTCAGGGCTAGGCTCGCCCTGGTCATCGCCCTTTTGGCCTTTTTGCCCAACCTGGTCCTGGCCCTCACCCTAGGGCTTCTGGGCCAGGGCCCTTGGCTTCCCCTCCTGGTGTGGCTCCTCCTTTTGGCCCTCCTCTCGGGCCTCGTGGGCTACCTCCTCTCGCGAAGCCTCCTCAGGCCGCTGGAGGAGCTCACCCGGGCGTTGGCCTACCTCTCCCTCCGGGAGGGTCCGGTGAACGAGCTCAGACTGCCCGCCCCCAAGGAGCCCCCACCCCAGGAGATCGCCGAGCTGAGGGGCCGCTTCCAGGAACTCTTGGGGCGCCTTAAGGAGCTTTTGGAGGCCCGGGAGGCCTTCTACGCCGCCCTGGCCCACGACCTCAAAACCCCCCTTCTCTCCGCCCTGAGGGCCCTGGAGTACCTGGAGCGGGCGGACCACCTGGGGCGGGAAGGGCGGCTTGCCCTCCTGGGGGAGCTCAAGGAGGAGCTCGCCCGCGCCCACCGCCTGGTGGAAAACCTCCTGGCCTTGGCCCGCCTCGAGGCCCGCGCCCCCCAGGGGACCCCCCTGAACCTCAGGGCCCTGGCGGAGGACCTCCTCCTCCGCTACCAGGGGGAGGCGAGGCGGCGGGGCCTCCGCTTGGAGGTGGAGGGGGTGGGTCTGGCCCGAGGGGAACGCCTGCTTTTGGAAAGGGCCCTGGCCAACCTCCTGGAAAACGCCCTGCGCCACGCCAGGACCCGGGTTCGGGTAAGGGTGGAGGAGGGGGCCATCACGGTGGAGGACGATGGGCCTGGGCTGTCCCTGCCCCTGGAGGTCCTGGCCCGGCCCTTCCGCCAGGGGGAAGGCCCCAAGGGAAGCTCGGGGCTCGGCCTCTACACCGCCAAGCGGGTGGCGGAGGCCCTGGGGGGCCACCTCCGCGCCTGCGCTACCCCCCTAGGGGGGGCAGGCCTGCGCCTGGAGCTGCCCAGGCGCTAAGCGGCCCGGCCTCAGTCCATCACCGGGGGGATCTGGCGCACCCAGAGGATGTAGGAGAGGTACTCCAGGTACCGGAGGGGTACCTCGGAGAGGGGGCGGTCCACCTCGAGGCTCATCATGGCCTCCCCGCCCCGCTTCTTGCGGCTCACGGTGAGGTAGGCGATGTTCACCTCGTCGTCGGCGAGGATGCGGGCCACCCGGGCCACCACCCCTGGGGTGTCCACGTTGCGGACCACGAGGGTGGGCATGGCCCCCGTGATGCGCACCTCAAACCCGTCCACGTCAAAGACCCGCACCAACCCCCCGCCCAGGGAGCTTCCCGTTACCGTGATCCGCTCCTTCTCCCCCTCCAGGAGCATGCGCACGGTGTTGGGGTGCACATCCCCGAGCTCCACCTCCTTGAAGACCACCTCCAGCCCCTCCTTCTCCGCCAGGGCAAGGCTCTCCTTAAGGCGCTCGTCGTCGGGCCGGAGGCCCAAAACCCCGGCGGTGAGCGCCAGGTGGGTGCCGTGCCCCAGGCCCGTCTTGGCAAAGGAGCCGTGCAGGCCAAACTCCACCCGCCTCGGCCTCTCCCCGAGGAGGTACCGGGCGAGGAGGCCCAGGCGGCAGGCCCCCGCCGTGTGGCTGGAGGAGGGCCCCACCATCACCGGGCCGATCATGTCCAGAAGGCCCATACCGCTAGCATAACCCATGCGGCTTTCGGCTTCCTCCACCCGGTAGGAGGTCCTTGCAAGGTGTGGGTATCAGAGGATCTTTAGACCGGCCAAGCGGGCCTCGAGGCGGTCTTTGAACGCCCTCCACTCCCCTTCGGGCACCAGGGCCACCACCGCCCCGCCGAACCCCGCTCCCGTGAGCTTCGCCCCCAAGGCGCCGGCCTGGAGGGCCTCCTCCACCAAAGCGTCCAGCTCGGGAAGGCTTACCTCATAGTCTCGGGAGAGGGAGCGGTGGCTTTGGGTCATGAGTTCCCCGAAGGCCCGGGCATCCCCCCGCCTTAGGGCCTCCACCCCCCTCAGTACCCGCAGGTTCTCCCCCACGATGTGCCGCGCCCGCCGGTCCAGGGGGGAGGGGAGGCTCTCCACCAGGCATAGGTCGGCCACGTCCCGCAGGGCCCGGACCCCAAGGCGCCTCGCCGCCTCCTCGGCCTCTTGACGCCGCTCGTTGTAGGCTCCTTCGGCCAGGCGCCGCTTGAGCCCAAGGTCCAGCACGGCCACCCGGGTGCCGGGGGGGAGGGGGAGGTTCTCGTAGGCCAGGGTGCGGGTGTCCAGGAAGAGGGCCTGGCCCACCCTTCCCAGGCTCGAGGCCATCTGGTCCATGAGGCCACAGCGCACCCCCACGTACTCGGCCTCGGCCCTCTGGGCCAGGAGGGCGAGCTCGAGGTCGGAAAGGGGCAGGCGGTAGAGGGCCCGGAGGGCCCTCAGGGCGGCCACCTCCAAGGCCGCCGAGCTGGAAAGCCCCGCCCCCATGGGGAGATCGCTCCGCACGTAAAAGCGCGCCCCTTCCACAGGGTGCCCGGCCTCCCCCAAGGCCCAAACCACCCCAAGGAGGTAGTCCAGGAAGTCCCCTTGAGGGGGGCTTCCCAGGGGCCTCGCCCTGAGCTCCCTCAGGGTTTCGCTGTAGGCCTCCACCCGCCCCTCGGCCCGCGCCGCCTCCACCTGGGTAAGGTAGGGGAGGGGGGAGGGAAGGACGTAGCCCTCCTGGTAGTCCGTGTGCTCGCCCAAAAGGTTGACCCGGCCCGGGGCCTGGGCCGTGGCCTCGGGCAGGATGCCGAAGATCTCCCGGAAGCCCATGCCCCCATTATGGGCAAAGGGCCTTGCGGTTGTGGTCCAGGAGGTCCAGGTAGGTGGGGACCTTGGCGTCCAGGGTGTCGGTGTAGAGCACCACCACCCTCGCCCCGATGGCCTCGGCCAGGGTGCGGAGGGCCTTCCCCTGGAATTGGGGTTCGGCGAGGACCAGCCTTACCCCCTCCCTCTTGGCCCTCTCCAGCAGGGCGAGAAAGCTCTTGCTGCTCACCTCCTGGGCTCCGCTTTTGGCCAGCACCCCTACCACCTCGAGGCCATAGCGGCGGGCGAAGTAGCGGAAGGCGTCGTGCTGGGCCACCACCTTGGTGCCCCGGAGGGGGCAGGCCAGCAAGGCCCGGTCCCGCCTTTCCACCTCTTTGCGGAAGCGATCCAGGTTGGCTCCGTAGAGGGCCTTGCCCTTGGGGTCCAGGGAGGAAAGCTCCTGGAGGATGCGCTGGGCGTAGCGCAGGGCGTAGCTGGGGTCCAGCCACAGGTGGGGATCGCAGGGGCCGTGGGCGTGGTCCTCCTCCCCGTGGCTGTGGGCGTGGTCCTCCTCGCAGAGGAGGCCGGGCTGGCCTTCCCCGAGCTTCACCACCCTTGCCCCCTTGGGGAGGAGGGGGATGAGCTTGGGCAGGTAGGGCTCAAGCCCCAGGCCGTTGGCGAAGAGGGCCCGGGCCTGGCTTAGGGCCTGGGCGGTGGAAGGGGTAGGCTCAAAGGTATGGGGGTCGGCCCCCGGCGGGACCACCGTGGCCACCTGCACCCGCTCCCCGCCCACCGCCCTCACCAGGTCGGCCAGGATGGGGGTGGTGGCCGCCACGCGCACCTGGGCCAGGGCGGGAAGCCAAAGAAGCATTAGACCGGCGACGCGCCTCATGTAGCAAATGATATCGCATTTTCATATAGTGTCAAGGGGGGCGGTTTAAGAACGGTGTAAGGCCCAGTTTGGCAAGCTGGTCCTTGGGAGGACGGGCCGTGGCCCAGGACCTCGAGGGCGGGAATCCCCTGGCGGGAGGGTCGGGGGAGCCGGGCGGCGGGGCGCGGGGTCCTTCCCGGCCCTGGGTCTGGCTCAGGGCGCTACAGGAGGTGGCGGATGAGGGGTATATGGATGGCAGGAAGTGGGGCGGGCCGTTTCCTCCCACCCCATGGGGGCCCCGAGCCCCTTCCGGCGGGGAAGCCCCCTAAGGGGCGAGGGGCAGGTGGACGGACGGCCGGGCGTATGCTGGCCTTGCTCCTCCTCCTGGGGCTGTCCCTGGCCCAGGGGGTGCGCACCTCCCTCACCCCGGGGGAGGTGGAGGCCCTGCTGAAGGCCGGTTCCTATCGGTACGAGCGGGTGGAGGAAAAGGGGGAGGTGTACTTCCGCCTCCGCCTGGCGGGCCTGGGGGCGGCCCTGTATCTCTTGGACTGCCAGGAGGGGCGGTGTGAGAGCCTACAGCTCTACGCGGGCTTTTCCATGAAAAAGCCCCCCACCCTGGAGCGCATCAACGCCTGGAACCGGGAGCACCGCTTCTCCCGGGCCTACCTGGATGCGGACGGGGACCCGGTGCTGGAGGCCGACCTGGACCTTTCGGGCGGGGTGGCGGAAGGGGCCATCCGGGCCTTTTTGGACCTCTTTGAGAAGAGTCTCCGGGCCTTCGCGGCCTGGATAGGGTTTGACTAGGGGGGCGTATGCCTGAGCTTGCCTTTCCCGCGTGGGCGCGCTGGCGGCTTGGGTGGGCTTTGCTCTTCGGGGTTCTCCTCCTGGCCCTCGGGCTTGGGATGCGGGAGCTTTGGGGCCTCCTTTTAGGGGTTCTTCTCCTTTGGACCTTTGCCCTAAACCTCCGCCGTACGGGGTATACGGTGGGCCTCGAGGCCGAAGGCCTCCGCCACGGGGGGAGGCTTTACCGCAGGGAGGCCCTGAGGGGCGTAACCCTGGACGCCCCCTGGGGCAGGCTCTGGCTGGACTTTGGCGAGGAGAGGCTTTCCCTGCCCCTGGGGCTTCCCGGCTGGGACGAGGCTTTGGCCCATCTGGGAGTGGATTGGCGGGGGGTGGAGGGTCTTCAGGACTACCTTCTGGGCCAGCGGGGCCGGGTCTGGTTCCTGGGAGCCCTCCACCCGCCCCGGGAGGCGGAGGGGGTTCACCAATGGGCCCTGGGCCTCTACCGGCGGCACTTTCGCAAGGTCTACGGGGCGTTTGCCCTTGTGGCCTTGGGGTTCCTGCTCCTCGCCCTTAAGCCCACCCAGGGGCTTGGCGTGGCGGTCCTCCTTCTGGGGGCGGCCTTAGCCCGCTTTTGGGCCTGGCACTTTCCCCACGACCTGGTGCGTCTGCCGGGTGGGGGAAGGTACAACCCCCTGGACCCGGAGTTCCTTAGGCTTTGGAAGGAGGCGGGAGGATGAGGCTACTCCTTCTTCTTTTGGCCGTGGCGGGGCTTTGGGGTGCCCGGGCCGAGCGGGTGATGGACCGCCTCCACGGCTTCGCCCTGGACCTGCCCGAGGGGTGGAGGGTGGTCCTGGGAGAGGGAGGGCTTCTCCTTACCGATCTGGAGAGCGCCGTCCTGGTGCGGGGCATGCCCCTCAAGCCCCCGAAGGAGGCGGCCAGGCCCCTTCTGGAGGAGGCGAGGCGCCTAAGCGGGGAGCAGGCCACCCTCCACTTCAAGCCGGCCTCCGGCGGGCTCATGCTCCTCGCCCGGAACCTCCGCTACCCCCTTCCCCTCACCCAGGGGGCCATGGGGGAGCTTGTCCTCTTCGCCCTGGACCCCCAGGTCCAGGCGGCCCTTTCGGGCCTCCGGTATGAGGCCGCCCACCTCCTCCTCCCCGGCCCCAAGAGCCTTTTCGCCGTGAGCGCCTACCTGCCCCAGGACCTGTCTTCCGCCGAGCGAAAGGAGGTCCTGGGCCTTCTCCGCTCCCTGGAGTTTTTGGGCCCCAAGGAGCGGGTACCCTACCGGGTGGAGGCGGTCCCCGACCCCCTCCTGGGCGTGCCCGCCCTGCGCGTCCCCGTGCCCCAGGGGTATACCCTCCAGGGGAGCGTGGTGGACTTCTCCGAGACCCAGCGCCGCCCCGTCTTCCAGCTCTCCAAGGGCGGGGTGGTCCTCCGGAGGGAGGTGGTCTACCTGGAGGCCCTGGCCATCGCCACGCCCTTCGGGGGAAGCCCGAGCACCCTTTGGCTCTGGAACGGCCGGGCCGGAAAGGCCCCGGGCTTCCTCTGCGCCCGGAGCCCCGAGGAGCTTCCCGCCCTCCTCGCCCAAGGGCTTTGGGCCTGGGAAACAGGGGGGCCCTGGGAGGTAGAGAGGGGCAGGCCCCTCCGGGGAACGAGCCGGGTGGCCCGGTACCTGGAGGAGGTGCGGGAGGCCTGGGATAGGAGGATGGGCCAACAGATGCTCATGGCCACGGGAAGGCCAGGGGACCAGTTCCAGAAGTGGCGGGCCTCCCTGGACCTGCGCGCCTTCCAGGGGAACCTGAGGCGGCAGGCCGTGGTGGAAGCGCTGGGGTTCTTCAGCTACGCCCCCTCCTTCGCCGCCTCTTCCGCCAGATGCACCCTCTACCTCGAGGTGGCCTTGGTGCACGGGGCCCCCGAGGCCCTCTCCCAGGAGGAGGGGACGCTTACCGGGGTCTTCCTCGGCCTCTCCCTGGACCCCCGCTTTGCGGCTTTGGAGGCCGAGCGGAGTCGCCGGGTAAGCGCTGAGCTCACCCGGATGGTCTTGCGAATGAACCAGGAGGCGGAGGAGTTCCACTCCTGGATGCGCCGCTCCTGGACCAACCTCCTCTCGGACCAGACCTACGCCCGCGATCCGGCCACTGGGGAGACCTTCCGCCTCTACAAGCAGTCCTTTGACACGGGGGCCTTTTGGCGCGAGCCCGTCTTCGGGGGGGTGATGGGGGGCGTGGAGCGGGGCGGGAAGCTGGAGGAGCTCCTCCAGGCCGGGGGCTGGCGGCGCCTCGAGGAGTCCTTAAGCGGGCTTCCGGGAACGTGGCGGTGAGGAGGGTGGCGTATAATCCCCCTCATGGACCTCAAGGCCCTGCACCGGCGGCACGTCCTCACCCCCTGGCTTCCCCAGAAGGCCCTGGACCCTCCCCTCGTGGTGCGGGGGGAAGGGGTGTGGCTCTACGACCAGGAGGGGCGGGCGTACCTGGACCTCTCCTCGGGGCTCGTGGCCGCCAACCTGGGCCACGGCCACCCCCGGGTGGTCCAGGCCATCGCCGAGCAGGCGGCCACCCTGGCCTACGCCGCCCCAAGCCTCTTCCACGACAAGCGGGCCCTCCTGGCCAAGGCCCTCTCGGACCTGGCGCCGTGGCCGGAAGGGGCCCGGGTCTTCTTCACCCCTTCCGGCGCGGAGGCCAACGAGGACGCCCTAAAATTTGTCCGCCACCTGACGGGCCGGCCCAAGGTCCTCGCCGCCTACCGCTCCTTCCACGGGGCGACCCACGGCGCCGCGGCCCTCACGGGGGAGAACCGCCGCTTCCCCGCCGAGCCCACCATCCCCGGCGTGGTGCACTTCTTCGCCCCTTACCCCTACCGGAGCCCCTTCCACACGGAAGACCCCCAGGAGGAGGCGGCCAGGGCCTTGGACCACCTGGAACGGGTCCTCCTCCACGAGGACCCCGGGCGGGTGGCCGCCATCTTCCTGGAGCCCGTGGTGGGCTCCAACGGGGTCATCGTCTACCCCAAAGGGTACCTGGAGGGGGTGCGGGCGGTCTGTGACCGCTACGGGATCCTGCTGGTCTTTGACGAGGTGATGACGGGCTTTGGCCGCGTGGGGGCGGCCTTCGCCGCATGGCGCCTCGGGGTGGTCCCCGACCTCATCACCTTCGCCAAGGGGGTGACCTCGGCCTACGTCCCCCTCGGGGGGGTTCTCGTGCGGGAGGGCCTGGCCCGGGCCTTTGACGAGACCCCCCTGCCCACGGGGCACACCTACTCCGGCCACCCCCTGGCGGTGGCGGCGGGGCTTGCGGCCCTGGAGGCCTACCGGGAGGAGGGGCTTCTAGAGCGGGCCCAGCGGCTTGAGCCCTTCTTTCGCGAGGCCTTGGGGGTTCTGGAGGCCCACCCCTGGGTGGGGGAGGTTCGGGGGCTTGGGGCCTTCTACGGGGTGGAGCTGGTGCGGGACCGCAGGACCCGGGAGCCCCTCTCCCCCTGGCACGCCCCGCCGAGCCCGGCCATGGCCGCCCTCCAGCGCGCCCTCCTCCAGGAGGGTCTACATGTCCTCAGCAAGCACAACCTCCTGGTGGTGGCCCCGCCCCTCACCGTCCGCGAGGAGGAGTTCCTGGAGGGGGTGGAGCGCCTTTCCCGGGCCCTCGCCCGGGCCTACGAGCGGGTAGCCTGATGGGGAGGCAAGGCTATAGGGACCTTTTGGACCTCTTAAAGGCCCTGGAGGGCAGGCCCTACCCCTTCTACCGGGACCTCGAGGGGGTCTGGCAGGGGGAAGGGTTCGCCCTGCGCTTTGTCCACGTCCAGGGGGACCCCTTTGCGGCCCCGAGCGTCCTGGAGGTCCTCTACCCCGAGCCCGCTTTGGGCTCCCTCCGGGTCTACGCCCGCCCCGAGGGCCGGGTGGCGGTGGAGGACTTCCTCCTGCGGAGCCTCAAGGCCCGGCTCCGCGCCCTCCCCCAGGTGGGGGGGAGCGGCCACTCGGGCCGGGTCTTCGTGGAGGTGGAAAGCCCCAAGGTCCTGAAGCGGGCGGGGGCCCACCTGGGCCGAGGCCTGGCCCTCCGCTTCCGCCTCGGCCTGCCTGCGGCGGGGCGGCGCATCCTGGGAAAGGAGGCGGCGAGGCTATTTTGGGCCCTCGGGGAGCACCTTCGGGGTTTCCTCCCCGACCTGGACGGGAGGGCCCTCCTCGCCCACGTCCACCAGGCGGAGGACTTCGCCTTCATCCAAGAGCGCCTCCCCGCTCGGGGTCTCGTGGCCTTCGTGGGGGAAGGGGCCATCCTCCCCCGGGAGAGCGGGGTGAGCCAAAGGCCCCTGAAGGGCGCCCTTCCCTTTGAGAGCCCCCCCTCCCTCAGGGTGGCCTTCCGGGTGCCCCACGCCGGGGAGGTTTGGGGCATGGGGCTTCCCCGGGGGCTGACCCTCATCACGGGGGGCGGGTTCCACGGGAAGACCACCCTCCTCGAGGCCCTGGTCCACGGGGTTCATCCCCACGTGCCGGGGGACGGGCGGGAGTGGGTGGTGACGGAGGCCCTCTCCCAGAGGGTCCAGTCCGAGGACGGGCGGAGTGTCCGCGGCGTGGACCTGAGGCCCTTCGTCCACGACCTGCCCCTGGGCCAGGACACGGCCTTCTTCTCCACGGAGGATGCCTCCGGCTCCACCAGCTTGGCGGCGGCCCTCCTCGAGGCCCTGGAGCTTGGGGCACGGGTCCTCCTCCTGGACGAGGACACCTCCGCCACCAACCTCCTGGTACGGGATGCCCGGATGCAGGCCCTGGTGCGCCGGGAAACCCTCACCCCCATCCTGGACAGGGTTCAGGACTTCAAGGCCCTGGGGGTGAGCCTGGTCCTGGTGGTGGGGGGCGTGGGGGACTACCTGGACCTGGCGGACACCGTGGTCCTCATGGAGGCCTACCGCCCCCAGGAGGCCACGGCGGAGGCCCGGGCCATCGCCCGGGCCCACCCCACGGGGCGCGCCTATGGCGAACCCCGATACCCCCTTCAGGTACGGCCCCGGGCCCCGCTTCCCGGAAGCTTTGACCCAAGGAAGGGGAGGAGGGCCCGGGTGAAGGGAAGGGGCCTGAGGGAGCTCCTCTACGGGGAGGAGGTGGTGGACCTCTCCGCTCTGGACCTCTTTGAGAACGCCCAGGTCCGCCTCCTGGGCGCGCTCTTCCGCCGCCTCGAGGCCCTGGCCGACGGCAAGACCCCCCTAGGGGTCCTGGCGGCGCGGGCGGTGCAGGTGGAGGACCTCTTCGCCCTGGAAGAGGTTCCCGAGCTTGCCTTTGTGCGTCCTCTGGAGCTTGGAGCGGCGGCGAACCGGCTCCGGGCCCTTGCGGTCCGGCAGGTAGAACCCCCTCACCAAGGGTCGTAGAGGGCGGGCCTTTGGGCGCTTTTGGGCAGGCTTTCCCCCTGGAGGAAGCGGAGGGCGTAAAGCCGGGCAAGCTCCCCGTAGGGCTCCTTGCCCAGGGCCTCGAGGGCGTAGACGCTAAGGGCGTCCGCCAGGCGCCTTAGGGCCTCCTTGGCGTACCACGGGCCTTCCTCCCGGAGGCGGGCCAGGGCCTTCTCCGCCGCCCCCAGGGCCAGGGGATGGTCCCGAAGCATCTCCAGGAAAGGCTCGTGGGCCCCCTTCTTGGCGAGGGCTTCCAGCATGTCCAGGGCCTGCACGTTGGCCGGGCCCTCCCAAATGGGGGTGATGAGGGCTTCCCGGTGGAAGCGGGCCACGCCGTAGTCCTCCAAGAAGCCCAGGCCCCCAAAGAGCTCCATGGCGAGGACGGTGAGGGCGGCGGCGTGCTCGGCGGTGCGCCCCTTGGCCAGGTGGGAGAGGAGGCGGGCCAGGTGGTAGGCCTCGGAGTAGGGGGGCGTTTCCTGCCAGACCCGGTCAAACCCGGCCACGGCCAGGAAGGCCAGGGCCGTGCCCCCCACCTGCCTCAGGCGCATCTCCAGGAGGTCGTGCTGCACCAGGTCGTGGTCCAAAAGCCTCCGGCCGAAGGCACTGCGGCGGCGCACCCGGAAGAGGGCCTCGAGGTGGGCCTTCTTGGCGAGGCCCATGGCCGCCACGGCGTTGGCCAGGCGGGCCACGGTGAGGGTTTCCAGGGTATAGTAGATCCCCTCCTCCGGCTTCCCGATGAGGTAGGCAAGGCTTTCCTCAAGCTCCACCTCCCCCGAGGGCACGGCCCTGGTGGCCAGCTTTTCCTTGAAGCGCCGCACCCGGAAGTTGAGCCTGCCCTCCGCCTCCCGGGGCAGGAGGAAAAGGGCGAGCCCTTTGGGCCCCGGGGGTGCTCCCTCGGGCCTGGCCGTGACCAGAGCGTAGTCGGCGAGGCCCGCCCCCGAGGCGAAGTACTTGTCTCCCTGGTAAAGCCGGTGGGCCTCCCCCTCCCGCCGGGCCAGGGTGCGGTTCGCCCCCAGGTCGCTACCTCCTTGAATCTCTGTCATCCAGGTAGCCCCAAAGGCCTTCCCGTAAAGGAGCTCCCGCTTCACCGCTTCCCGCTCCGGAGCGTACTTGTGAAGGGCGTAGGCCACCTGGTGGGTGATGGTGAGGATGCAGTACAGCCCCCCATCGGCCAAAAGGTAGCCTAGGGCGTAGTGCAGGGGCCAGCCCCGCCCCTCGTAGGCGGGGCGGACCATGGGGCGGAGCTTTTCCAAAAGGGCCCTCTCCGCCGGGGAGAGCAGGGCCCGGTCTATGCGGTTCCCGTCCAGGTCGTGCATCAGGAGGCGGGGAGGGGAGAGGGCGTCCACGTGGTGGGCCACCTCCAGGACCTCCTCCCCCACCAGCCTCCCAAAGGCGGAAAGCTCCTCCTGGGGAAGGCCCGGGGCGAAGGCGTCCAGGATGGCCCTCAGGTCCGGGTCCAAGGCGTAGTGGTCCTGGCCGTGGCTGTAGAGGATCCCCTGCATCCTGACCCCCTTTCCCCGGAGGCTACGGGGCCCCAGGCCCTTTGTCAAGGGGGGATGTGTGGGATAGTTCACGATGAAAATATTAGGCCTTGGTAAAATGCCCCGGTGGTCTGGGCCCTGCTCGCCCGAATCTGGCGGCTCCAGCGCGCCCTACGGGAGGAGGTGGCGCCGGGGCTTGCCCGGCTTGGGCTCTCCGGGCTTGACCCCTGGCTCCTGAGCGTCCTCCGCAGCTACCCCCATCCCATGGGGGCCGCCCGGGCCATGGGCCTCCCCCCGCCCACGGTGAGCCACATGCTGCGGCGCCTCGAGGCCGAGGGTTTTCTCCGGCGGAGCCTGGACCCCAAGGACCTCCGCCGCTACCGCCTGGAGCTCACCCCTAAGGGCGAGCAGGCCCTGCGGGAGGCGGAGCGCCTCCTGGAGGAGGCCTTGGCCCGGCGCCTGGCCAGGCTATCGGAGGAGGAGCAGGCGCTTTTGGCGCGGCTGCTTTCCCGGTTGGAGGGAGAAGCATGAGGGAACCTACACCGCAAGAGGTCCGCTTTACCATGGTAGGCGTTCTGCTCGGCCTGTTCTTGGCCGCCCTGGACCAGACCATCGTCTCCACCGCCATGCCCCGCATCGTGGGGGAGCTCCGGGGGGCGGAGTACTACGCCTGGGTTACCACCAGCTACCTCCTGGCCTCCACCGTTTCCGCGCCCGTCTTCGGCCGCCTCACCGAGCTCTTCTCCCGGAAGAGCATCCTCCTCACGGCCGTGGTCCTCTTTCTCCTGGGCTCGGCCCTCTCGGGCCTCTCCCAGAACATGGCCCAGCTCATCCTCTTCCGGGGGCTCCAGGGCCTCGGGGGTGGGGCCCTCTTCGCCCTGGCCCTCACCACCATCGCCGTGCTCTTTCCCCCTAGGGAGCGGGGGAAGCTCGCCGGGGTCTTTGGGGCCATGTTCGGCCTCTCCTCGGCGGTGGGGCCTTGGCTCGGCGGCCTCCTCACCGACCACCTCTCCTGGCGCTGGGTCTTTTACATCAACATGCCCGTGGGGGCGGTGGCCCTTTGGTTCATCCTCCGCTATATGCCGAGGCTCTCCCCGGGGCACCGGGAGCGCTTTGACTTCTTGGGGGCCCTCCTTTTGGCGGGCTGGGCGGTGCCCCTCATGCTCGCCTTCTCCTGGGGCGGCAGCACCTACCCCTGGGGAAGCCCCGAGATCCTGGGCCTCTTCGCCCTGGCGGCCCTGGGCCTTTTCCTCTGGGTGTGGGCCGAGCTTCGGGTGAAGCACCCGCTTTTTGACCTCTCCGTCTTCCGCATCCCCACCTTCACCTACGCCGCTTTGGCCTCCTTCTTCTACGGGCCCGCCTTCTTGGGGACCGTGGCCTTCCTTCCCCTCTACCTGCAGGTGGTGAAGGGGGTTTCGGCGAGCCAGAGCGGGGTCACGGTCCTCCCCCTTACCCTTGGGGTGGTGCTGGGGAGCGTGGGGGCGGGGCAGGCCGCCGCCCGGCTCGGCCGCTACAAGGCCCTTCTCCTGGGGAGCGCCCTCTTCCTCCTCGCCCTATTTCTGGTCTTTCACCTCGTGCTGCGGGTGGACACCCCCTTGTGGCTCGCCGTGGGCCTCTTCTTCCTGAGCGGCCTGGGGCTTGGGCCGGCCCAGAGCCTCCTCAACGTGGCCGCCCAGAACGACGTGCCCATGGCCCGCATCGGGAGCGCCACCAGCGCGGTGCAGTTCATGCGCCAGATCGGCTCCACCATGGGCATCGCCCTCCTTGGGACGGTGCTCGCGGGTAGCCTCACGGGCCACCTGGCCCAGGCCTTCCCCGGCGGCGCCTCCGCCCCCGCCATGGCCCGCAGCGGGGAGGGGATGGCCCTGGACCTGGACCGGGAGTTCGCCCGCCTCGAGGACCTCCTCGTCCGCGCCCTAAAGGGGGACGAGGCCGCCTATGGAGCCTTGGTGCAGGACCCCGCGCTCCCCAAGGCCTTCCTCAAGGACCTGACCCCGGGGGGCCTTCCCGCCCGGTTTGCCCACCTCGAGGCGCTCGCCGTGCGGGCCCTTCGGGGGGACGAGGCCGCCTACCGGGCCCTGATGGCCGACCCCAAGGTGCCTCAGGCCCTCAAGGCTAGGATCCCCCCAGGGGGCCTGAGGCAGGGCACCCTGGCCCTCCTGGAGCGGGCCCTTTCCGGGGATCCTGAGGCAAGGGCAGCCCTTCGCGCCTCCCCCTTCCTGGACGCCAGGCTCAAGGCCCTCCTGGAGAGCCCGCCCCCACCCGCCCTCCAGGGCCAGGTGCTCCGCCAGGTGGAGGCGGCCCTGGCCCGGGCCGAGCCCGAGGCCGAGCGGGCCCTGCTTCGGGCCCTGGACCAAGCGAAGGCCAAGGCCCTGGACGAGGTGCCGAGGCGGGCGGTGGAGGGGCTGGAGAGGACCAAGGCCCGGCTCAAGGAGGCCCTCAGCCTGGGCATCACCGAGGCCCTGCGGAGGATCTTCCTCTATAACGCGCTCTTCGTCGCCTTGGCCCTGGCCTTCCTGCTCCTCCTTCCCGACCGGGAGCTCAAGGGGAGGCCCGCCCCGGGGACGGTAGAGTAGGGAGGTGTGGGCTGGCCTCTACCTGCGCGTCGGGGAGGGCCTCTCCGAGGAGGCGAACCGGAGGGCCCTGGCCCTGGCCGAGGCCCTCCTCCAGGACCCTCCTCCCGGCCTCCTGGACGCGGTCCCGGCCTACGGCACCCTTTACCTGGAGTACGACCCCAGGCGGCTTTCCCAGGGCAGGCTCCTCCGCCTCCTGAACCTCCTGAAGGCCCGGCCTCCTGAGGGCGTGGGGGAGGGGAGGGTGGTGGAGATCCCCGTGCGCTACGACGGCGAGGACCTCCTCGAGGCGGCGGGGAGAGCGGGGCTCTCGGTGGAGGCCGTCAAGGCCCTCCACCAGAAGCCCCTCTATCGGGTCTACGCCCTGGGCTTCACCCCGGGCTTCCCCTTCATGGCCCCCGTGGAGCCCCCCTTGCGCCTTCCCAGGAGGCCCCATCCCAGGCCTAGGGTGCCTGCCCACAGCGTGGCCGTGGCCGGACCGCAAACGGGGATCTACCCCTTGCCCTCCCCCGGGGGATGGAACCTCCTGGGGACGAGCCTGGTGGCGGTCTACGACCCCCACCGCCCCGAGCCCTTTCTCCTCCGCCCGGGGGACCGGGTGCGCTTTCGGGAGGCGGAGGGGACCCCTCCGCCAGAGCCTGCCCCCTTGGAGCTCCTTCCGGAGGCGCCCCGGCTTCCCGCCTTGCGGGTGGAAGAGGCGGGGCTTCTGGACCTGGTGGTGGACGGGGGGCGGTTCCTCGCGGGGCATCTCGGCCTTGCCCGCTCGGGGCCCCTGGACCCTTACTCCGCCCGGGTGGCCAACGGGCTGGTGGGCAACCCCCTTGAGGCTCCCCTCCTGGAGGTCTCCTTCCGGGGCCCCGTCCTCACCGCCCTACGCCCCCTGGTGGCGGCCCTGGCGGGGTACGGCCTGGTGGGGTTTTTGGAGGGCGAGGAGGTACCCCCGGGGCGGAGCTTCCTCTGGCCCCGGGGAAAGGCCCTTCGCTTCTTGCCTAAGGGGAGGGGAGCCCGGGTGTACCTGGCGGTGGCGGGGGGCCTCGAGGCCCGCCCCTTCTTTGGCTCCGCCTCTCCGGACCTGCGGGGCCGGATTGGGCGGCCTCTTAACGCCGGGGACGTCCTGGGCCTGGGCGCCGAGGGAAGGGCCCGCCCGGGGTGGACCTTTGCCCTGCCTCCTTTGCCCGAGCGGTTCCGCCTCCGCCTCCTGCCCGGGCCCCAGTTCACGAAGGAGGCCTTTCGGGCCCTGCGCTCTGGGGTCTTCCGCGTGGCCCGGGCCGACCGGATAGGCCTGGAGTTATGGGGCCTCGAGGTTCCGGGAGGGGAAGGGCTTTCCGAGCCCACGCCCCTTGGGGGGGTCCAGGTGCCCCCCTCGGGGCGGCCTTTGGTTCTTCTTCCCGATAAGGGGAGTTTGGGAGGGTACGCCAAGCCCGCGTTGGTGGACCCTCGGGATGGCTGGCTCTTGGGGCAGGCCTGGCCTGGGGCCGAGATCATGTTCACGAGCGCATAAAATCGTGAAGAAATGCACAAAAGGACCCCTAGGGTACCCCCGGGAGGGGAGGTGCGGTTAAAGCCCCTCCACCACCATGGCGATGCCCTGGCCCACCCCGATGCACATGGTGGCGAGGCCGAACTGGACCTTTCTCCGCCTCATCTCGTGGACCAGGGTGGTGAGGATCCGGGCCCCCGAGGCTCCCAAGGGGTGGCCCAGGGCGATGGCCCCCCCGTTGGGGTTGAGCCTGGGGTCCTCCATGGAAAGGCCCCACTCCCGGAGCACGGCCAGGCTCTGTGCGGCGAAGGCCTCGTTGAGCTCAATGAGGCCGAGGTCCTGTAGGCTTAGCCCCGCTCGCTGAAGCGCCTTCCTGGTGGCGGGCACCGGGCCGATGCCCATGATCCTAGGGGGCACCCCGGCCACGGCGATGGCGCGGATGCGGGCCAAGGGCTTCAGGCCGTGGGCCTTGGCGTAGTCGTCGGAAACGAGGAGCACCGCCGCCGCCCCGTCGTTTAGGGGGCTAGCGTTCCCCGCGGTCACCGTGCCTCCCTCGCGGAAGACGGGCTTTAGGCTCAAGAGCTTCTCCAGGGAGGTGTCCCGCCTTGGGCCCTCGTCCACCTCCACCCAGGCCTCCTCCTTCCCCCGCTTGACCGGCACCGGGACCACCTCGTCAAGGAAGCGCCCCTCGTCCCAGGCCCGCACCGCCTTCTGATGGGAGAGGAGGGCGAAGCGGTCCTGCTCTTCCCGGCCGATCCCGTACATCTCCGCCAGGTTCTCGGCGGTTTCCCCCATGCTCTCCGTGCCGTAGAGGGCCTGCATCCTGGGGTTGACGAAGCGCCAGCCCAACGTGGTGTCGTACATGACGAGGTTCCCGGTGGGAAAGCCCTTTTCGGGCTTGGGGAGGGCGTAGGGGGCGCGGGACATGGACTCCACGCCGCTAGCGATGTAGACCTGGCCTTCGCCGGCCCAGAGGCTCCTTGCGGCCTGGGCCACGGCCTCGAGGCCGGAGCCGCAGAGGCGGTTCACGGTGCACCCCGCCACCTCCACGGGGAAGCCCGCGAGGAGGAGGGCCATGCGGGCCACGTTGCGGTTGTCCTCTCCGGCTTGGTTGGCGCAGCCGGCGTAGACGTCCTCCACCTCCTCCTTGGGGACGCCTGAGCGCTCCATGAGGGCGGCGAGGGCGTGGGCCAGGAGGTCGTCGGGGCGCACCGAGGCCAGCGCCCCCCCGTGCTTGCCGATGGGGGTTCTCACCGCTTCCACGATCCAGGCTTCGGGCATGGGTCCTCCTTACCAAACGGTCGGTAGTAGCCTAGCGCGGCAGGGTAGGGCGGGTCAAGGGGTGTTGGGGAGAGAAATAGCACAAATGTGCATAATCGTGAAATAAATTACAAGCAAACCAAAGCCCGCCCCGCGGTGCCATATGGTCGCCAGCTGAGGGTGGTGGCCACGGGGAGGTCCGGGTTCACCCGGAGGAGGACCCGGGCTACCCGCAGGAGGTCGCCCTCGGAATCCAACACCACCCAAGGGGCCTTCTCCCGAAGCGTTCCCAGGGCTTCTTCCGTCTTCACTGGGCCGTTCCAGAGCACCTCCTCGGGGCCAAACCCTGCCCGGTAGGCCCGGAGGATCTCCCCCAGGGAGACGGCCTCGGCTCCCAGGCCCAGGGCGCGCAGGCGGCGTAGGAGGCCCAGACGGGGGTTGGCCTTGAGGGCGTAAAAGAGCCTGGCCTCGGGGAAGGCTTGCCTGAGCCTCTTTACCTGGGCGGCGATGCGGGTCCAGTCGTAAGCGTAGAACGGGGTGGGAAAGCGCCCT